>JBFMHI010000016.1 GCA_040753085.1 bacterium
GGTAACCGTTCAGCACATAATGCTGGATGCTCGATCCTCGATGCTCGATCCTCGATGCTCGATCCTCGATGCTCGATCCTCGATGCTCGATGCTCGATCCTCGATGCTCGATGCTCGATGCTCGATGCTCGATGCTCGATGCTCGATGCTCGATCCTCGATGCTCGATGCTCGATGCTCGATGCTGGTAAAGGATCCAGTATCCAGGATCGAGCATCGAGCATCGAGTTTGTGCCTTAGTGGCTGAACGCTTACAATAAGAGTAACTGCTCAGCCACAAAGACACGAAGGCACTAAGACACGAAGGCACTAAGATTCCAGAAGCCAATAGCTAATAGCCAAATAGCCAATAGCCAATAGCTAATAGCCAATAGCCAATAGCTAATAGCCAATAGCCAATAGCCAATAGCCAATAGCTAATAGCCAATAGCCAATAGCCAATAGCTAATAGCCAATAGCCAATAGCCAATAGCTAATAGCCAATAGCTAATAGCCAATAGCTAATAGCCAGTAGTCTCTTTGGTCCTTTTAGTCCTTTTAGTCCTTTTAGTCCTTTTTAGTCCTTTTAGTCCTTTTGGTCCTTTTAGTCCTTTTAGTCCTTTTAGTCCTTTTAGTCCTTTTGGTCATTTTAGTCCTTTTAGTCCTTTTGGTCCTTTTGGGTTAAAGAGCCAATAGCCAATAACCAATAGGGCATTCCCCCCTATTGCCTTTGTGTCTTAGTGGCTGACTAGTTACAAACAAGATAAATCCGGAATCCGAAATCCGCAATCAGGAGGTGGGTTCAATGTTTAAAACCTTGGTGAGGACTTTTATTTTCCCCTTGACGTTACTGTTTGGCTTATCCGGGGTAGCCTCGGCTGGTCCGATCAGCACAGATCCAGCCGACTGGCAAGGACTGGAGCCTGAAATAATCGATGAATTAGACGATTATAATACAGGCAACACCATAGCCGCCACGGAGGATGAGTTGACGATGATCTTTTGCGATCCGGCTCATCATAACATCGGATGCCAGGGGGGGTTTGATCTATGGATTGCTACCCGAAACTCGAAAGATGAGGAATGGGGTGTGCCGCAAAATATGAATGGGTTTCAGGTGTCAGGGTTAGCCAGGAAGAATCAATTTAATACGGCGGCTAACAACTGGCCTCCGGCTATTAACGGGGATGGAACTATCCTTGTCTGGGAGGACAAGCGAAAGCCGAGTAATCCTGACGCCAATTATGCTAACAAGATTTGGATATCCCTCAAACTTACAGATGTCAGCCAACTTACTAATCCTGATGATCCCTTTTATAAGGCTTATCATGATGACTGGGGCAGCAGCTTTGGCTCCTGGAGTGTGGGTAAATGGGGGCCGGCGGTGAATATAGACTACTACAATCAAAAATTGGGCGGTGGAAATTTAAACTCTTCAGGGAGTTCCACCGATGGCGATCCGGAGATATCCAAGGATGGACTGGAGCTTTACATCTCTACCGAGCGAGAGGGTGATAGAGACATCTGGATTGCCACCAGGAACTCACTTAGCGAGCCCTTTACTAACTTGAAGAATTTAGATGACTATAATGTAGACCGGGGCGGCTCACCCCTCAATTATGGCGGGGAGGATGAAAATCCGGCTATCTCGGCGGATGGCCTGACTATGTTCTTTCTCTCTAAAAGAGATGGTGGTTGGGACGTCTTTATAACCACCAGGAAGAGCTTAGATGCCCCTTGGGGTGAGCCGGTGAATGTCTGCGAGGATCTACTTCTTCAACCTGAGGGTCTGAGTGGGAATCAATGGGGTATTGATTTTGCTGGTGATAGTTTATATCTCACTCATCAGGGGAAGATACACATCATCGAGAATATTCCTTCAGGTTCTCCTATAACCATCATCTCTGTGGTCGACCAGGGCGGGATAAGGAGGTTGGTGAAAGCTTACTACAAGCCGAGCACAGCTACTATTATTTACTGGGAAGAATATAAGGGGAATCTGGAACAACACATTCCGCCGAAATTCTGGCATCTCTTTTGAAGGCGCTGAGGCGGATTAATTCGACTGAGAGTTACGAGGTATTTAAGATGGCACCATTTCCTAAGTATGAAAGAGGGGTAGGGTTGCTCGAAACGGTGATTGCGGCGGTGATCCTATTATTTGTGGCTCTGGCTGCCGCCACCATCTTTTATCAGGGGGCAGTTTCCACGGTTAACACTAAACAGGTCCTCGAAGCTAACCACATGGCGCAAAAGAAGATAGAGGAACTTAAGGCCCTCGGTCGGGGTAACATCGACACTATTATGACGGTGGCGGGGATAACTGGTCCGGGAGTGCCATACGCTGATCCGGAGTCCACTACTATAGGTAACGATCTACCCGCCACGATGACTACTACCATAGAATATATTGATGATCCGGCTGATGGCGATCCAGGGGATACCGATTATGCGAGGATAGAGGTAAAAGTAGATTGGCTGGAAAATAATCAATCACGAGAGAGAGCCCTACAGACCGATATATTCCAATAAAATTGCAGATTGGCGATGGCGGAAGGCGGATGTGGCAGAAGTTTTGGGATAGGCTTTTAGAATTCTCCATTCACCATCGACCATCTGTAATCCAGAGGGGGATGAAGAATGTTTAAATCCGAAAGAGGAATAGCCCTGGTAGTGGCCCTGATAATTATGGTGGCGATAATGGGCTTAGCGAGCGCTTATTTGCTCCTGACCATTTCTGAGTCCAGGAGAGCCAAGGTGGATGAATATTACCTCAGACGTCTCCACACGGCTGATGGGGGGATACAACAAGGCATCTGGCGGTATGAAGATGTCGCTGCCTTTAAGGAGGCTGTAAAAAACGACGGTGATACCTGGTTTGTCATCACCTTGCCTGACGGTGGCGTGGACACGGTTGTGGTGACGAAGTAAGACCTATTCAATGCGGATTTCGGATTGCGGATTGCGGATTTAGAATCTGAAATCCGAAATCCGAAATCGGGAGGGGGAAGATCAGATTTCAGGTAGATTAAGGGGAGCTGGTTTTTCGGATGGGCTATAATACGATTAAAAGTGATAAAGGGTTTACCGTAATAGAGGTAATTATTAGCACCGCCATCCTGCTGGTGATGGTCTTAAGTATATACACCTTCTTTGTTTCAGGACTGTTCTCCTCGTTAAAAGGAGAAAATAAGTCACGCGCGGTCCAGATCGTCAGATTCGCTATGGACGGAGAATTGACCAATCCCAGAAATCCCGGCCTGATTGACGAACTGAGGCGGGCGGGCAAGATTACTTTGGCCGATGAAGATTCCATTAATTTTGACATAACTGACACCAGTGGAGTGACTATTAATACTATCGATTATTCCTATCTGGAGCCTGTCTCACTGGCTACTACCGCGAGCATCCAGAGAGCAGATACCCAAGGAAGCGCTGTTATTGCTGATCACATCCTGCATCCTGATGGCTTGCAATTCACCTATTTTGACGGCAATGGTGATACGCTGGCCTTCCCTATTGGAGACCCATCTGTTATTCGTCAGATACAGGTGGAGATAAAGACTGACATTAATGGCGACGGCCAGCCTGATGCCGTTTTGACCACCAAAGTGGCCCCTCGAAACCTGTAACTGTTTACTAAACCTCTTCTCTCCTCAACACCTCGGCAAATTCCGGCTCTTTCTGGGCATGCTTCTTTAAAACTAAAACCTTCCAGACCCAAGTCTCTCACAATTTCACCTGGATGTCATTAGAAATTAATTGACAAATCTTTTCACTTCATGTAGAATAAATAGGAGATCTACACCGAGGGCTGTTACTAAGATACCAAGGCTCTTTAGCCGTGATCCGTGTCCGAAAGAGGGAAGAACGGACACGGAGAAAAAAGCGGGCACGGATAACGGTCAGGGAGGATGGTGGAGTGTCTGATGAGCAAAGACAGACGGACCCGAGACTCGACGACCCGCAAGCAGATGCCCCGAACTCGAAACTAATTATTGCCATTGACGGCCCGGCCGGGTCAGGCAAGAGCACGGCCGCCAGGATATTGGCCCAGAAGCTGGGCTATAAATATGTAGATACCGGCGCCATGTATCGCGCTGTTACCCTGAAAGGCCTCAGGTTAGGCGTAGACCTTTCAGGTGAAGAGATAGTGGCGATTCTTTCGGAAACGAAGATAGATTTCAAGGATAGCCGGCTCTACCTTGATGGCGAAGATGTTTCTCAGGAGATAAGAACCGGCCCAGTGACGGCAAATGTTTCGAAGGTAGCTGCCAACGCCGGCGTTCGAGCTTGCCTGGTAGCGCTTCAAAGAGAAATGGGCGATAGTGGCGGCATCGTTATGGAGGGACGAGATATTGGGACGGTGGTCTTTCCTGAGGCTGACTTGAAATTTTACCTTGACGCCTCTCTGGCGGAGCGGGCCAGACGTCGAAGTCAGGAACTAACAGAAGAACACGACCCGGAAAGGCTAAAAGAAGAGATAAAATTGAGGGATGAGAAGGACAAAGGACGCCAGAGCGGCCCCTTGAAGTTAGCCGAAGGCGCTCTTCTGATAGACACCACTGAACTGGGGATTGAGGAGGTAGTTGAAAAGTTGAGAGTTAAGAGTGAAGAGTTGATGGTTAAAAGAGGAAAAAGGTGATTGGCTATCGGTGATCGGTGATCGGTAGTCAAAAGGAAGTGAAGCAACTGATTACCGATTACCGATTATCTGATTATGTCTTACCGAATCATACAGTTTATTCTCGGGCTGGTATTTAGATTGATCCTTCGCCTCAAGGTAGTCGGGGAGGAAAATATCCCCCCCAGCGGACCGGTTTTGATTGCTTCCAATCATATTAGCTATCTTGATCCTCCTTTACTGGGGGTGGCGGTCAGGGGCCGTCAATTAAATTTTATGGCCAAGGCCGAGCTTTTCAAATTTGCGCCTTTTGCCTGGGTTCTCAGAAGTCTCCATGCCTTTCCAGTGAAACGTAAATCTGCTGATCGGAAGGCCATAATGAGGGCGGTTAATATTCTGAAAGAGGGCCAGGCCTTTCTTCTTTTTCCTGAGGGGACTCGCAGTCATAATGGCCAATTAGGTCGAGGGCAACCAGGGGCAGGCATAATTATTAGCCAGGCTCAAAAGTCGTGTGCCCTATCCATAATTCCGGCCCGAATTAGAGGGTCAGAGCTTGCCTTGCCTCGCGGGGCATTCTTTATCCGTCCTAAACCAGTGGAGGTTAAATTCGGGCCGCCTGTGCTTCTGGAGAAAGTACCTGAGGGTAAAGAGGGCTATCAGCAAGTAGTCGATACTGTTATGGAAGAAATCGGGAGACTGTGAAACTTCCCAAGGAGCGAGATATAAATGAACTCGAAACCCAACGACCCGCAAGCGGGTGCCCCGAACTCGAAATTTGTTTGTGCTGAAGACATTATGACTCGGCAAGTGGTTACGGCCCGGCCTGACATGTCGGTCAAGGAAGTGGCTTCACTTCTGGTTAAATATAAGATCAGCGGATTGCCAGTAGTAGATTCTTCAGACCGCCTGATCGGGATTGTTACTGAAGCCGACCTGGTGCACCAGGAGACAAATCTTCACCTCCCTTCTGTCCTTACCATCTTAGATTCCTTTCTTGTCTTGGAAAGCCCGAAGCACTTTGAAGAGAAATTGCGGAAGATGGTAGCCGATAAGGTGGGGGATATAATGAGCAGGCAGGTAATTGCCGTCTCTCCCCAGGCTGCCGTAGCTGAGGTAGCTACTATTATGTCCCAAAAGCGGATTCATCTTCTACCGGTTGTTTCCAATCAGAAGTTAGTTGGGATTATCAGCAAGGCTGACCTGGTTCGGTTTATTGCGGGAGAATAATCCAAGGTAAGCGTTCAGCCACTAAGGCACAAACTCGATGCTCGATGCTCGATCCTGGATACTGGATCCTTTACCAGCATCGAAGATCGAGCATCGAGCATCCAGCATCATGTGCTGAACGGTTACGAAGCAGCATTACAGGCTGAAGGCTGAAGACTGAAGGCTGAAGTTCAATAGCCTTCAGCCTATCCACCTGTTTTAATTATGCCTATTCTTCCTATTAATATTTACGGTGACGCTATTCTTAAGAGAAAAGCCAAAGCGGTGACTCAAATAGACCAAAGGCTTTATGATTTGGCCGCTAATATGGCCTTCACTATGGAGTCTTATCATGGGATCGGTCTGGCTGCGCCCCAGGTTGGAGTCGGTCGAAGGATTATTGTCCTGGGGATAAATCAGGAGCAGTCAAAGGAACTCATTACCCTGGTCAATCCGGAAATAATTGAAGCTGAGGGGGAGGCGGTGCAGGAAGAGGGGTGCCTTAGCCTTCCGAAAATGAAGGGTGAAGTGAAGCGGGCACATCGTTTGATCCTTAAAGGTTGGGACTTGCAGAATAAAGAAGTGAAAATGGTGGCTACGGACCTCTTTGCCCGGGTTATCCAACACGAGATTGATCATTTAAACGGCACCCTCTTTATTGATAGGATGGATAAAGAGCAGAGAAATTTCCTTCTGACACAGTTTAAAGAAGCCCGTCGCCGGAAGAAATAAGGGGAATAAATCAGCCATCCCAAATCATGCTTAACGCCCTGACCATTGACGTGGAAGATTACTTTCAGGTTTCGGCCTTCGAATCGATTGTTAGCCGCCAAGATTGGTCGCTCTACGAGTGCCGGGTGGAACCGAATACCCGGCTAATCCTCAACATCCTGCGAGAGGCGGGAGTCAAGGCCACCTTTTTCATTTTAGGCTGGGTGGCCGAGCATTTTCGCTCTCTGGTGGCTGAGATAGCCTTTGAGGGCCATGAAATTGCCAGCCATGGGTATGCCCATCAACTTATTTACAATCAATCAAAGGATGAATTCAGAGAAGATATTGAAAAATCAATCGACCTCTTAGAGGGCATTACTGGAGAACCTGTTTTAGGTTATCGGGCGCCTTCTTATTCGATTACCCGCAACTCCTGGTGGGCCTTAGATGTCCTGATCGAAGCCGGGCTGAAATATGATTCCAGCATCTTTCCTATCCATCACGACCGATATGGCATTCCTGATTTCCCCCGGTTTCCTCATCAAATAAGAGATGACTTCTATGAATTCCCCATATCTACTTTAAAGATAGGGGGAATGAATTTCCCTATGGCCGGAGGAGGCTATTTTCGGCTTTTACCCTATCCGATCACCAGATGGGCCATAAACAGGATTAATGATCGAGAGAGGCAGCCGGTTATTTTTTACCTTCATCCCTGGGAATTTGATCCTGACCAGCCAAAGCAGCCCATAGGCGGATTAAGCCGATTCAGGCATTATGTTAATCTGGATAAGACCGAGGCTAAATTCAGAAGGCTCCTGGAAGACTTCCAATTCGCGCCGGTAAAAGAGATATTGGGGATTGGGGATTGCGGATTGCGGATTGGAGGATGAGGTATTGTTCATCGTTTGGGTCATTCCTAAGTTTCGAGTTAGAGATTTCGCCCTTTTCTAAACCCGAAACTTGAAACTGAGACCAGGGCCGAAACGATGAACCATACCTCTCTGGGAAGATTTTCGGATAAAAATATCAGCAGTAATACGATGCTGAACATACATCATCCGGTGACGGACAACCACAAGGGGTCCCTACGGACATTCAAGGTATATGTGGTAGGGACAGGATTTATCCCTGTCCGCCTCTGGAACGATTACCCGGCCAAGGCGGTAACCTGGAAAAAGTTCCCTCTCCCCTTGGGGGAGAGGGTTAGGGTGAGGGGGTAAAGCGTAAGCATAAGTAACTGTAATTATACTAAAATCAACGCTCAATTTTATCCGAGAGCGTTCTCTGGTTAAGAGGAGGTGATTGGAGTGGGAAGAATTGTATCGCACGTCACGGTGGAGAATCCGTTGAATCCAGAAAGCCGAGTTGAATGCGACGCCCTTGTCGATACGGGGGCTTCCCATATGATTTTGCCCCAGGCGTGGCGTGCACGTCTGGGTGAGCTTCGCGAGCTTGGAACCGTTGAGATGGAGACAGCCGATCAGTCCTTACTGAGAGGGACAGCCTGCGGGCCGGTGCAAATCCAGATTGAAGGCTTCCGGCCTATTTTCACTGAGGTCGTGTTTGTCGACATGAAACCGGAGGACGGGAAGTACGAGCCTCTCCTCGGTTATATCGTGCTCGAACAATCTCAAGCCGCCGTGGATATGCTCGGCCACCGTCTTATCTATGTAAAGCATCTTGATCTGAAGTAGCTTCCCTTGTAACTACTACTCAGATGGATAGGCTGAAGGTTGAAGGCTATTGAACTTCAGCCTTCAGCCTATCAGTTACCAAGGCGTGGAGGTCGTGATTATTGGCCAATGAAGATTCTTACCCTAACCACCCTTTTCCCCAACCCGAAACAACCGCATTTGGGCCTTTTTGTCCGCGAACGGGTAAAGGCCATGAGCCATTTATGTGAGCTTAAGGTAGTGGCTCCGATCAGATGGCCCAGTCGATGGCGGATGGCGGATGGCGGATTTAGAATCCGAAATCCGAAATCTGAAATCCAAAATCCAAAATTAGAGGTTTTCCATCCCTCGGTCTTTCTGTGGCCAGGGATAGGTCGTTCCCTGCACTGGGTGGCTTATTTCCTTTCCGTAGTTAGAACCATCTCAAGACTTCGGCAGACCTTTTCTTTTGATCTTCTGGATGTGCACTATGCCTATCCGGACGGGGCGGCCGGGGTACTGTTGGGTAAATATTTGAAGGTGCCGGTAAGTATCACGGTTCGGGGAACGGACATCAACCTCTTTAGCCGGGAGAGACTTCGGGGAAGGGTGATTCAATGGGCTTTAGTTGAAGCCGATCTGGTTATTGCCGTTTCCGTTGATTTAGGGAGAAAAGTAGTTGATCTGGGGGTTAGCCCTGAAAAGGTGAAGATTATTCCTAATGGGGTCGATTCAGAGAAATTTTATCCGGTAAACCCTGCGGAGGCGAGGAGGCAGTTGGGATTGTCCTCTGAGTCTTTGGTCATTCTTTCTGTGGCTAATTTGATAAAGACAAAGGGGATTCATCATATTATCGAGGCGGTGAAGGAAGTTAGGGAGAAAGGGAAAGAGGTGAATTTAATTATTGTAGGTGAAGGCCAGGCCAGGCCGGGTTTGGAAAGGCAAATCAGAGACCTGGGCTTGATTGATTCGGTTAAACTTATTGGAGCTTGCGAACAGACTCAATTATATCTCTGGTATAATGCCGCTAACCTTTTCTGTTTGGCCTCTTATCGGGAGGGTTGTCCTAATGTCTTGCTGGAGGCATTAGCCTGCGGCTGTCCGGTGGCGGCTGTTGAGGTGGGTGGTGTGCCTGAGATTATTACTTCTGAAGACTATGGCCTTCTGGTAAAGAGTCCTCCTGATCGGGGCAGCCTGTCAGAGGCTATCTGGAAGGCCTTGAATAAAGACTGGGATAGAGAAAAGCTAATTAGCTATGCCCGGGAAAGGACCTGGGATAAGGTAGCCGAGCAGGTTATGATAGAATTCAATCAGATTGCGGATTGCGAATCGCGAATCGCGAATTGCGAATTACGGATTTAGAATTCGAAATCCAAAATCCGAAATCTGCAATCGGTATGTTCGCAATCCGCAATCCGCGATTCGCAATCCGCGATCCGCAATTCGCAATCCGCAATCCGCAATTCGCAATCCGCGATTCGCAATCCGCGATCCGCAATCCGCGATCCGCGATTCGCGATTCGCAATCCGCAATCCAATGTATGTTTTAATCACCGTTGACACCGAATCCAGTAAACGTCGAGGCAAGCCCTTGCCTTATGAACAGATGGTCTATGGCCGGGTAGGGGAAGAGTGCTTCGGTATTCCAAAGATTATTTCTATCTGTAATCAATATGGGCTGGGGGCTACCTTTTTTGTCAGTGTCTTTGAGGCCCAGCATTATGGGGCAGACCTTATCAAAAAGACCTGCTTAGATATAGCTGAGGCAGGCCATGATGTTCAGCTCCATACCCATCCTAACTGGATATATTCGGATTGGCTTATGTGGCAATATCCCTTGGAGAGGCAGATAGAGCTGATCAAAAGGGGCAAGGAGATGCTTTGCCAATTTTTGGGGGAACCGCCCATTGCCCATCGGGCCGGAGCATTTGGAGCGGATTTTAATACCTTGAAGGCCCTGGCCGCCAACGCCATCCCGATCGATTCCTCTTTTTTCTTTGGGTATCCTTATTGCCGGCTTACCTCGCCACCGCTCTCCAAAAACGGCATATCAGTAATCAGCGGAATGCAGATGGCGGCATCCGCCATCCGCCATTCGCCATCGGCTAATGGAGTGGTGGAGATACCGCCCACAATTTTTACTGAAATAAAATTAGGTTCCTTTAAGCGCTACCGGAACCTTGATCCCTACACGACTTCTTTGCCTGAGATGATTCGAGTGGTTAAGCAGGCCAAGGAGAGAGGCTTGAAGACCGTGGTGGTCTTGCTGCACAGTTTTACCTTTTTAAGGATGGACAGGGATCGAACCAGATTTGAACCGGACTGGAAGGACATTAAGAAATTCGACCAGTTTTGTGCCTGGCTCAAAGGCGAGCCGGGGATAGAGGTGGTCACCATGAAACAGATTGCGGATTTAGAATCCGAAATCCGCAATCCGAAATCCGCAATCAGTATGTCCGCAATCCGCCATCCAAAATCCGAAATCGAAGATGACCTGGTGCCTCATCCGGGTATGCCCTATACCCTTATGCGGTCTTTTACTCACTTCCGAAAGAGCCGGAAAAACAAACTGGTGGCCATATTTAGTCTGAGCACCGGTCTATTTCTCCTGATGTTTCTCGGGTGGCTTATTGGATTTCGGTAATCGTTCACCACAGAGATACAGAGACATAGAGAATGATTTTAGATTTTTCTCAGTGTCTCTGTGTCTCCGTGGTGAGGTGAACGGTTACGGATTTCGCCCCCACTTGGTGGGCACCCCAGATTTCGGATGGCAAATTTGGGAATGGATTTGGGGCATGGTTCAAAGATGACCCTTTGCTTGTCTTACTTCGGTTTAGACAGGATAGGTTCCGGGTTTTTCGTCGGTCGTCTTGCGTCTCTCTTCCCTCGTCCCTCGCCTCTCGCCTCTCATTTCTCATCTCTTAATTCGTTGATTGACAGTAAGTTATCTTCTATTCTATTAAATCATAACAAAAAATAGTTGACAAAAAATCGATTTTGGTGTATGATAAGCCAACGTTTGAATAGAGCACGGATCACAATTAATTAGTGTACGTGTTTTTTTTCTTTTTAAGGGGTGTTTTATACTATATATTGTATATAAGGGGTAGACCCTAATACTATATATGCCCTTTAGAGATATTTATAGTATAGTATAGATAGAATTTTTAAGACCGAATTTAAAAAAGTTGTTGACAAAGATAGGCTCTTAGTGTAGAATATGGATTCAAAATAAAAGAGGGGTGCAGTCTCTTTATTTGCATAGTATCACAAGGCTTGAAACCATTGGCCTGGTTCATCGTGAGGGGGCAGGCATAAGTTTTGGGTTAGAGATTTCGTCCTTTTCCAGACCCGAAAATCGAAACCCGAAACTGAACCAATGGCCGAAACGATGAACAAAGCTTATTTAATCCTACCAATGAAACACAGTTTTAGATCCAGCAAACATTGTCCCAGCCAGTTTATTTTATCCGGGAATTTTCAAGGTTACCTGAAGGGGAAGGGGTAGATTTTATCGGGGAATTATTTTATCCGGGAATTTTCAAGGTTACCCGAAGGGGAAGGGGTAAATTTTAGCCGGGAATTATTTTATCCGGGAATTTCCAAGGTTACCTGAAGGGGTAACGGTTAAATACTCTCTGCTTTTCTGGGGGAGACGGGATGGGTTTTAACTAAGGGCGGTTAAGCTTGTCCGGCTACTTTGAGGGGCCGGGCAGGCTTAGTCGCTGGGTTGCCTTCTCTGGTGAGAAGCTGGTTAGAAAAACGAATAGACCGGGAGGGGCAATAGCCGATAGGTAATAGCCAGTAGCCAATAGTCCCTTTGGTCCTTTTGGTCCCTTTGGGTTAAAGAGCCAATGGGCTATTGGCTCTTGGAAGGGGATTAAGATGAGATCGGCTTTAGCGGCTTTATTTCTTTCGATAGCTTTAATCGCGGGTATTTGTGGCAGCCCGGCTTATGCGGCTGGTGAAAAGGACGAGATGACCCTTGGGCAGCGGATGAGTAGATTAGAGGAGCGAATGCTTAGATTAGAGGTTATGTTGGAAGAGAAGTTTAAGGCCATCGATCAAAGGTTTGAGGCAGTCAATCAAAGATTTGAGGCAGTCGATCAAAGGTTTGAGGCGGTCAATCAGAGGATTGACGATTTGAAGGCCAGCGTTGAGGAGAGGTTTAATTATGTCTATATAATGTTAGGCGGTATTTTAGCTCTATTAGGCGGCGTTTTTGCTCTTATGGGGATTATGCTTAGCAAGGTGGTTTCGGTGTTGAGCGAAGAAAGGCCGATAGGTCACCGGCATTATGAGCAGATACAGAGGAGAGAGGATGAGATAGAGGCTGAAATCAGGTCAATAAAGCGGAGAGAAGAAGAGATATTCGGCCGGTTAGAGAATCGGGTAGGCCGAATAGAAGAACAACTCCCGGTGGCAGCCTGAGAGCAGGCCCAGGCAGCCTGGCGCGTGGGATTTGTCCACCGAGGAGTGACCCAGACATCTGGCTGGTGATTTAGAAGTGCAATAGGCGATAGGCAATAGTCAATAGCCAGTAGGTAATAGCCAATAGGCAATAACTAATAGGCAATAGCCGATAGGTAATAGCCAGTAGCCAATAGTCCTTTTGGTCCTTTTGGTCCCTTTGGTCCTTTTGGTCCCTTTGGTCCTTTTGGTCCCTTTGAGTTAAAGAGCTCTTGGCTAATAATGAGACTTAGCGCGTAGCGCATGAAAATAAATCTTAAATCTAAGTAAGGAGGAAGAAACCCAATGGGTAATCAACAAAATCAAGAAGGTAAAGAAGTAGCAGTAGTAGAGAAAAGGAGGAATGGTTTAATGAAAGGAAAGAATAGTATTGCAATTTGGAGTATCGCCCTGATCCTGGGGGCAGCCCTGGCCCTGACGATCGGTGGAATCTACGGGGTTGGTGTGCTTAAGGCAGGGGAAAATGTGCTCTTGTTTCATGATCCTGATGCCTCTGATACAGGTACCTGGACGGTCGACAGTCTCTGGCATGTGACGGATAAAGGTGTTTTTCCGGCCAGTCGGGCCTACAGTGGGTCGGAGAGTTTTTACTATGGCTTAGATGCAACTCATACCTATGATGCTGGGGGAGATGATACAGGGATATTAATCAGTCCCTTAATAGATGTCCCTGATACCGGGACCCCAGCGGTGATTCTCTCCTTCTGGCATTGGATCCACACCGAGCTGAATGCGCCTGATGAAGACTATGGGGTGGTGGAGATCAGTGATGATGGAAGCAATTGGATCATGTTGTCCGAGTATCGGAATAATGAGCCTAATTGGACCCTTAAGGAATTTAATATTACCGAGTTCGTGAAAACGGCTGGCGACTCAAATGGTAATTCGATCCCGGATATTCAGGTTAGATTCGTTTTCTACTGCAATGCCAGTGACAATACCTATGAAGGCTGGTATATAGATGATATCAAGGTAGCGGCGGTGGAAGTCGAGAACGTGATCGCCTGTCACGGCTCGACGGACAATCTTGTTTTGGATATGACCATCACGCCGTCGGCCACAGGTGATAGTGCTATTTATCCGACTTCAGGTTATAAGGGTGATCCTACGAGTAAGTTTACCTATTTCAAGAATATTTCCACTGCCAGCAGTATTTCTTGCGCCACACCGACGGTTACGGGCAATACGGTTAATGTGGCCTGGGTTGATACTGGGATTGGCAGTGGTTTCAGCGGCGCTTCCGGCAATGCCTCGCATATCTTTATCGACGCGGATAACGATTCAGCCGCCACGATAACCCCTGATGCGATCCTGGGCGGTCCAAGCAGCGGCATTGCGGCCGGTACAGCCCTTATTCCTTTCCATAAATGGGAGCTGCACACCGATGAAGTGACCAACGATACTATGTCCTACAGCTCTGGTGAGGATATCGTTATCGACTATGATGATGACCGGATGATTACGCACTCTGGCACCTCTGGTATCCCGGGCGGAGCAGACGCCCTCCTTTATAATGGGTCCGATACCCAGCCTTCCCAGATAGAAGGGCACTTATTAAGGGTGTTCGAGAAGGATGTTATTAAGCAGGCTTCTACGGATGCCGGTATTGCCACAACCGAGCCTGATGGTGATGATACCTATGCTTCTGGCGTGAACTTGGGTTCTTATGTTACCGCCGGGCAAACCATCATCTTGCCTGGTGCAAATGGAACAATAGAATCGGATACCAACGATATTAATGGCGTAGCTGGTGCTGATGATTACAACGATACGGCCCTGTTTGATTTAGTCGTTACCTGGGGCACAGCCACTGGCGGACAGAATCCGGGCCAGGGCGATGCCCTGAAGACGGTCTGGAGTAACGGTCCAGATACGCAATATTATATTGATGCCAATCATGGTGGCTGGTATAATGGCGCCCTTTCGGATACTACCTCTACTACCCTTTCTTATACGGCCAACCCGCATGCCAATGTAACAGATACCGGCGAGGTAATCATTACCAGCCAGAATGATACGCTCGATACCGGGCTGTTAGATGGAACCGGGCCGGATACGGTGGCCATTGCTGGGTATGTCGATTTTGCGGCGATAGCTAATGTTTGGATCGTTGATACGATTGATTCTACACCTGGCAATGCCTCTGCTGTTTATGATGATGGGGAGGCGCTTTTTAGTAGCAGCGATAATCAAATAGATTCGACTGATGCTATTATCCGGAGCGGATGGGCCTCGGTGACTGCTTTTAATACTGCCTCCGATAGTATCTATTATTACGATACAGGGAGCCTCGGTGTCTTTGATCTGGGCGATACGATTTGGGCTGATGTAAATGGCAACGGTCTTTATGATAGTGGAACAGACGTAGTGCTGAATGGAAGCAGTAGCGGACTTAATGATGGTGACACCGGTCTGGCCTTTAACGGCTCTGATTCGGTAGCCTATATAGATACTAATCATGATGGTCAATATGACTCAACCCCAGGTAGTTGTGAACCGCTTATTTATCTTGGCGGCGACACAGGTATAATACCGGATTGGGCGTGGGAATGGTATACCATCCTTGCTCCGACCGGGACCGCGGATGTAAATGCAGGGGAGACTTATGCAGATACAGGTACTGGTTGGGCGGAGAATGGCGAGTGGCAGACCCTAAATCTAAATTGGGCTACGGCAAATGAAATGGTAGATAATCAGATTTTGGTGGGTGTTGATGTGGATGGGGGGAATGATTATGACACTCCTGAGGCTATTATTCAACTGGGGACGGGTCAGTATGATTCGGCAAATAATGGACAGACTTCTTACCTTACGAGTGGGGATACGGTTATCACTGCTGGTCTGGCTAGTATGATTGGGATGTCCACCACCGGCCTTTCTTACACCGATTACGATAGCGACGATCTGATCGACACCCCAGAGCAGGTGGTCTGGGATAGGATCAATAGTACAGATACGATTAATGGTATTAGTTTGGTTCCCCCATTGCCTAACATGACTGGTAATGATTATGGCCTTGGATTTTTCGATAACATGATCGTTGAAGGTCCGGGGAGTACCGGTGATGGAATGCCGACTACCATGCTGGCTGAGTGTGGGGATTCTTATGTAGCTAAAAGTATTGCTAAGGGTCCCACGAGTACTACGGCGCCTACGGATCTTCTTCCGGATGATAATCCTGATCTATCCACCCGGGATGTTATTGCGATTAACACGGTAGCTACTTGTACAACCTCGCGTAGTTACGGTAACATCTGGATGATGGCCAATGATGACCGGGGTGATAAATCACCCACCAACAACCTGACCTATGATGATGTTCAGGAGACCCTTAATACCGGTTACTGGATAGATGTGAATAATGATTCTAAATTTGATGTCGGCGACATCCTCTATCTGGAGACCACGGGTAATACCCTCTTTGATTCCGGCTCGATAGTGGCTGGTGGCGGGACAGACTATCTTTTCTATGCGCCGCCAGATGCTAACTGGTCAAGCATACTTGATTCTAATAACCAGGCCTCTCCCAAAAACGCCTATCAGGTGAAGGACGTAAATGGGAGCCAGATGTATAGTTCAGGCAACACCCTTTACAACGCCAACTGGGTCTGGTATGATGCCAATGACAATAATGAGTTTGATACCGGGGACGCCATTTACCAGAACTCTATTCCTCTGGCTACCGTGAATGATTCTACTTATTATACTGGTTCAGGAGTAGTTACGGTCACGGTGAGAAACGATCAGATTTATACCTTTACGGGAGCCAATGCGCCGGCTGGAACTTTTCTGGTGGAATTCCTGACTACAGCTACAGGTGAGACATACACTGATGCTAATGGAAACGGATTTTATGATTCAGGTGATACATTGGCTGAGGTAAATGGGAACGGTCAGTATGATCCGCCGGAATGGCACACCAATCCTGATTGCGGATTTAACGCCGGCAATGAGGATATGTATCGGTTTAACTACACTAGTGAGACTAATTGTGAGTCTATTGTAACCGAAGATTGGCCGGCGGCGACCGGTATTCATACCTATTCTCCTTGTGGTGAGATGTGGTTTGCGGGTTCGAGTTCGCCTACTTCCCTGGCTGGGGTGCAGTTGAATTTCTTTAATGCCAATGATGGCTGGGTGGATAGTGTCACCAGTGACGGTAAGTATACGGCCACGGAAGAGGTCTGGACTGATGTCAATAATAATGGTGTGATCGACCTGCCCGGCTCTGATGCCTTGCTCAAGTTGACTGTTTCCAATTCCGGCACGGCCACTACCGAGGATATAACCGGCTTTAAGCTCTATTACGAGGATCCCTTAGATGTCAGCCCGATCGGCCTGCAGGTGGCAGGTGCGAATAAGGATCCGTCGATAACTATCACGGTTACCAGCACTGATTCCAACACCTGGGTGCTGGATCCGACCACAAACTTTACCCTGTCAGCAGCCACTCGATTCTATGTCACGGCCAATATTGCCGCTAATCCCACTTCTCATCTTTACGGGAATACCATCCTGATGTCGGTGGATTCTGATACGGTTTCCCTGCAGTCCGGGGCGGTCCTGTCCTCACAGTTGCAGTATAATGATCTCTACTATGTCACTATCGACTGCACTGAGCCGGGCAAGTCTGAGGTGGTCAGGATGGAGCTGATAAAGACGGGAGACTGTCCAGGTACTCCTTACGGTTCCACTTATCAGTGGGCCCAGATACGCAGCCTGGAGATCGATGATGATGGTGACGGCCTGATGGATGAAGACGGCCTGACAGGCTATAAGAACCACCAAACGGGCGTTGATGACGATGGCGACGGCCTGATAGATGAAGACTCGATGACCCCAGAGATAGGCTATGGTTACAATGTCTATGAAGTCAGGGATGATCTGAGAATGACCTTGGCCACGCCTTCGGATCAGGACGTGCGGATGTTGCGGGCCAAGTTCAAAAACGAGGATGGATATGACACCACGCCGGGTCGAAACAGCTTTGCTGACCTTGATCTTGATCCGGCCGGTGATGAAAATAGTGATGGCTCACCTGGGGTGGCCGGCCTGGATGATGATGGTGACGGCGCGGCCGACCTTAACGATGCGCAAGTAAACGCGGCCATAAATAACTGGTGGACGGATCAGGTGGACAACGACGCTAACGGTTACGTGGATGGTCGGGAGCAGGTCTACCTTAACGGGACTCAGGTCCTGATCGATGTTGATGGCGACGGCATCTTTGGCGAGATGGCCTTAGCCAACGGTATTATCAACGATGACAAAGGTTATATGGCGGCCAACGACGATGACGAAGACGGCATGGTGGATGAGGATGACTTCTTCCTCTTCTTTACCGGCGGCGAGCCTTTTATCGATGCTGATGGAAATAATTTCTTTGATGCGCTGGAGTCTTATGTAGATCAAAATCATAATGGCCAGTGGGATCGGGAGCCGATTACCCTGCCCTGGATTCACAAGACCACCGGCGTGATTGTCTCTGCTTCCGTAGGCTCTGCTGATCAAACAAATTACAAACCCATTCCGGTACTGCCGGGTTCTTGCTCAGACCTGCGGGCCAACTTTAACTGGGTGATTAATACTAAAATATGGCAAGCGGTCCAGAATCTAATCGAGCTCTCGGCCCAGAAGGCGTCTACCAATTCCACCTGTCTCTTAAACGGCGGGGTGGAGTACTCTATTAAGGCCCTGGCTTATGATAACTGCTGGGCTCATTCATCAATAGATGAAGACGCCGTGCCTGTCCGGGTGATTATTGACAACACCGCGCCGGTGATCGAGTCGGTGAGCTTGATATCTGACCCTGACCAGGCGGGCTACTACTTCTTCCAGGCTGAGATAGCCGAGGATGTCACCGGCAAGGCGCTCGATGTAGACAGAGTAGTCTTTAAGGTGGGGAGTGATTCTACGACTGCGTGTGCTCAAGCTATCTTCGCCACGGTGTATTCTTCGCCTTTCCGGACTTCAACCAGTTATGAGATTGGCCTTGACAATTCTCAGACCCCATGTCAAACCGGCAAGGCTTATGTTTGTGCCCAGGCCTATGACCGGCTTGGTTATGGAGAGCTTAATCCGAGCGGGAAGTTGACTGGTGAGTGCAAGGGCTATAATGAGCACAACGATACAGCGACAACCTGTCTAGTGGCGGGTAATGTCTCCAATGAGGTGGTCTATGAGGCTGAAGCCGCGGATAAGACGGCGCCGAGGGTGACTATCACCCGAATCGGGAACAATCAGAACCTGGAGAATGTGACGGCCAGGGTGCCTCAGGATATAGCCATCCAGATTGAGGTGGCCCCGTGGGCGGCCTTAGACCGGGATAATGATCCTCGTATTTGGGGCGATGGGTCGGCCGGATCGGCTGATCCCAAATATTATCGGCCGATGCCGCCTGAGTTTAAATATGTGGATCGTGACTTGGATGGGATGTTTGATTTCAGCACTGACCATATCTACTATGATACCGGTATAGTCAATATAGTGGATGCGGCCGATTCATACTTTGAATATAACATTACTACCACCAGCTCCCCGGTAGATACGGGCGCTAATCTCACCTCCTTTAACTACGATAACACCTATCTGACCGGTGTAAAATGGGTTGATGGCGGTGACACTGGTTTGAATGATGGCAGCGCTGATTCGATCTTCTTAGTCACCAATGACATCGATTATGTTATGTTCCAGTATAAGAGACCGTGGGAAGGTGAAAGTGACTGGAAGACCTTAGGCTCTATCACCGGTGAACAGCTTGATGTCAACAGTGATGGGGTGGTTGATCTGGTAGACTTCACCTATCCGCTGGTAGTCAACTGGGATACCCGGCAGCTTTACGGCGACTACAAACTAAGGGTCCTGTCTTACGACTGCGAAGGAAACGTGCTGAAGACCCCGGCCGGCGTCATCTGGGCGCCGGAGGTGGAGGCCACGGTGGATAACACCTGTGTGGCCCCCTACTTCCTGGGATTTGTAGATGGAAGTTTAGGCGATTTAGGCTCAGACAGCTTTAGTGAGATTACCCTGGTCAATGACAGTTCGGATACGGTCCACGGCAAGGTTAAATTTGTGGCCAACACCTACTCCAACGAGGTCGATCGGGTAGAATTCTACTATTCGAGCTGCATACCTCAGGAGAAGGCGGATGTGCTCTTTATCATTGACAATTCCGAATCAATGGGTGACAAGGACAGCCCGGGTACCGATCTCTACGAGGCCATTCAAAATGCCCAGAAGCTCGATCTGAAGGAGGGTGGCGGCATTAGGGTGGGCGTCCTGGCTTACCAGGAATTGGTGGCGGCCATAGATGGTGGCGGTCCGGCGATGACGGATAATCAGGCTACCTTTGTCAGTTGGCTCGAAAAGGTAGCGGATGCAACCGGCGTGGGGAGCAGCTGCGAAAAGGCCTTCACGGCCATCCAAGACGGATTGAGCCTGTATAACAGCCTTTTTGATCCGGCTTCCAAGAAATTTGTAGTCCTGGTCACTGACGAGGATTCTTATGATGATCCCGAGAAACAGAAGGCGATTGACGCCTTAAAGGCCCAGGGGGCCACCCTGTTTGTGGTCTTCAATAATCCTCCTTATACCACCAGTGATCCGGCTTGCGATACGGGTTCGACGGTCAGTAATCCGGCTCAAGACTTTGATGGGACGACGGTGGGGTCCATCACTGCCGAGATGAATGGCAACTTATATAATAATGGCCCCTCTAAGAGTTATAACCTTAAAAACTATCCTAATGTGGCGGCTGCCTGGAACGCTGTCCTGGGCGAGATTAGCGCCTCGATCAAGATGATCGGCGCCGGTTGGAATTATATCGGCACGGATGCCACGCCAGAGGTGATTGACAGCCCGGGTGGAGAGCCGATGCAGATTTGGCGTTCCATAGACTGGGATTCTACTCAGTTCCCGAACTCTATTGGCGCTGATTCGGCTGGTTACAAGGTGATTGTTCAGGCCGTGGATGATGACGGCAATATGTGCCATATTGAATCGGTTTGCTTTGGCGTGCACAATGCCTGTCCGGCCGTGAAGCTGGCTAATGTGCCGGCCCTTTCTTACATCGCTGCCAGGAGCGCGGCCAGTCATCCGGATATCGAATATCACTGGATGGAGGGCGAACCTTTCAAGGATGATGATAAGGACGGCGTTTGGGATATGGGCGAGTCTTATGCGGATATAAACGGCAACGACACCTACGATGCCGTCTCGGCTTACCTTAAGGTTACCCTAAGAGCCCAGTTGGATGCAGGCACTGCCTTGAGTGATGTTTCGCTGGTGCAGTATCAGTATTCGGTTAATGGAGGCGATACGTGGGCTGCCATATCTCATCCCTGGTTAGGTGATAGTGTGGCCACCTCGGTGCTTAATCCCGACTGGTCGATGGTCTGGTATCCGGAGCTGAATTTTAAGAACCTGAGAAGAGATATGGGCATCCTGCTTCGGGCTAAGGTTTACGGTACGGACGAAAAATGTGTAGAGAACTATAGCCACGTAGAGATGGGCGACAACATCGAGCCAATCGCTACTATTGTGGAGATCAAGGATTCCAACAGCCAGCAATATGTGAATGATGGCAGCCGGGTGAATCTCTGCAGCGGGGCGCAGATGGGTCTTGACATCCTGGCTATTGCCTATGATCAGGATGCGGCGCCTGATTCCATGTCCGATCCAAACACCGGCACGGATGAGCCGGCGGATAATACCACTATTCAGGATATGGCCTTCTACGTCAAGAAGCCTGGTTCCACCAGTTGGGAGGCCTTGAATGTTGGCATTACGCCGGCTGTGACTGATTCTGATGGTGATACTAATGACTGGCGTATCAGTTGGACGATGGCGGATATTGAGAGCTGCACTGAAGGGCGATGGCTCTTTGCGGCCGTGGCCACTGACTGGGCCGGTAATAAGACCCTGATTACCTCGGAGGCTGATACTACGCCTACTAATGATCCTTACGGTGATGTGGGGCTTGATTTAGTGAGCGCCACTGATCCGACTTTCCCGACGCCGGGCTATCAGCTTTACGGTGACACTGAGCCTTACTTAGATGACGCGGCTAACAGTCAGCCTCCTTACACCAATCCTAATGGCCGCTGGGAGGGTAATGGCCGGACCGATTCGGTTTACAAGAACATTATCATTGACTGCCTGCCGCCTGAGGCTGCTATCGCCAGTTATGATGCCATCCGATGCTTCCAGGATACCTTTGACTTAGACATCGCGGCTACCTCGGCCTTTGGCGCCTATAATGTTAATTCGACTGGCAGTCCTTACAAGGTGGTTCAGGTCTGGATGAGAGAGAAGGATTCCGGAGATTCCTGGACCCTGATAGCCACGACGGAAGAAGAGGTCGTTATTGATACCGGCGATATGGTGGTCAGCACGCGGGTGAAGGTTGGCTCGGATGATGTCCAGGTAGTTAATGTGGGTGAATATGTTGATTCTGGAACCGTGATTATTACACCTGGCCCTAACGGGGTCATAGACTCGGTCCTGGGTGATGCGGATGGCGATGGAGCGGCTGATACGATTGCCTTTAGCGGAGATGCCACGGCTAAGATTAGAGGGACCTGGAGCTCTCTCACGCCTACTGATGAGGCGATAGACACCTATGCGGTCAGGGTGACTTATCCGGTGCCGGGCAATGGGGACGATGAAGACGGCAACTCAGCCGATGCTGACGAGGATGGCTATCCTAATGGTCAGGAGATAACGGCGGGGAGCGATCCAAATGATTCTACTTCTTATCCGGCGGGTGATCCTGAGCCGGCTTCCAACTACATTGATGAGGACGGCCTCGGTGGTCTTGATCCCGGTCCTGGGGTAGAGAAGACCTACGAGTTTATGGTTACGGCCATTGACCGGCAGGATGAGTTTAGTAATCCTGGTAATGATGATTACACCCAGGCCTGCTACCAGCATATAATCGAGGTTGAGGTTGACACTATCAGACCGGAGGCCAGAATCTCGCAGATCGATGTCAAGACCACGGGTGATGATGACAGTGTGGCCCTGGCTGATGAGATTGACACGGCTCAGACCGTGACGGTCACCACAGGTGAAGATCATCTCATCGTGGCCGTGGTTGATCCTGATCCGAGCGGCGGCTTCAGCGGCTCGGAGACCTCGGTAGGTGATGTCTCTAAGGTAGCCTTCTATGCGGATGATCCGGCGACACCTGACGTGGAAAATTACACCATCCTGATTGGTTGGGGTGACAATACCGACCATGCGGCTGATGGCTTCCCCAATAAGTATTCGGTTAGATTGACGGATACCCAACTGGCCGCCCTGGGTGGGCCAGGCTGTTACAAGGTGATAGCCATTGCCTATGACGATAATTGTGACAATAATAAAGAGGACAAGAAGGCGGAGGCCGCACCTTATTATGATGCGTGGGGCACAGAGGATACGGAGAAGCTAACCCTCTGTATCGAAGGCCCATGTAATCTGGAGCTCAGTCTGGGTGGTTTAGGTAATAATGGGTGTGAATCCAATGATATAGGGGACACTACCCTGGATAACCGGGTCTACCTCAGTGGCATTGATGAGGCTGAGTGTAAGAAGACCAAGGTCTCCGGCGATGAGCTTGACCTCTATGTGACGACTGCATCGCAGGTAGATACTACCTCCATTGAGATCAGCTTTGACGGCGGCTCTACCTGGGAGGCCATGAATTACAATAACTTTAATGACTTTACCTTTACCTTATATGAGGATGACTTCCCCTATTACTCCACGGCTGATCCGAACCAGCCCGGGGCTCAGGCCAAGTTTGAGGATGTCGTGGTGAATGTATGGCCAACGACAGCTCATTATTATTCGGTGCCGATGAATGTGGCGGTTGATCCTGAGGGGGCTTATATCTGGCAGTCACCGGCGGGTGTGCTGGGCAATATGATTGTGGATGGTGGTGACTCCATCTGTCAGACAGCTAAACTGGTGGGTTCTGATGACATCCAGCTTGAGGAGGTAGGCTATCGGACGACCATAGGTGGGATTGAGTGGATGGCGCTTATTCTGCCTGGTCCGGATGGTATCCTCCAGTCAGTCCCGGGTGATACCGATGGCGATGGTGACATCGATAAGGTAACTACTGACGATAAGTATCAGATCAATGCGGGGTCGATCTCCACCGGCGCTATCTCCACCCCGGTTATCGTCAATAAGATCGGGGGAACTTGCCGAACTAAGATGCGTGCAGGGTCAGATGACCTTCAGGTGGTGGAGGTGGGCGCTGTTCTTACGGCTGCCACGGTCAATACCACTAATGGTGACTCCATAGTGGTGATTATGCCGGGTAAGGATGGTATTCTCCAGTCTATTTCTGGTGATGCCAATGGTGATGGTTATCTTTCCGCGGCTGAGGCCACGGCAAATCTCAATGGCGATGCCAGGCCAGCCGATAGAACAGCACCGATTACTATCAGCTATGCTTTTACCATAGATGCGGTAGGTAACGATACCTATGACCAGCAGATCGGTGAGATGGTTTTGCCTGGCGCTCAGGTCTGGTCCATTAACAAGGACATCTCCGGACTGGCTGATGGCGTCTACCAGGTAATGGTCAAGGCGGCCAACACCTCCGGATCCTGTGAGGATCAGATATCCAAGAAGATCATTATTGACCGCACCGCGCCGCAGCTTGGGGATATTGAGGTTTCGCTGGGGACCGGGTGTGGTAATGTGGTTGGAGCCGGTCAGGCCGTGCCTCTCTGGGCCACGGTTTCTGACCCCAGTGGTAACACGGACATTAACATCATTGGGGTGGCCTCGGTCCTCTTCCAGTGGTCTAAAGACGGCAATACCCAGGATGGAACCAGCATGTGGTATGACATTGACAGCGATGATATCCCTGCCAATGGTTGGTCTATTAACTGGACTGCGCCGGGCAATCTGCCGGAAGGGACGACTTTACATGTCAGGGCGATTGCCTATGATGATGCCAAGAACGGCGCCCTGCTGAATGACGGTATCACGGTGACCGTAGATACGGTAGCCCCGACGGTCCATCTGGTTTCACCCGTTGATGCCACCCAATTTACCAAGGGCGATGTGCTCACCCTGGTGGCTTCTACTACTGATACGGCTGATCTGGCCAATGTCACCTTCCAGTATTCGGTTGGAGACACCGATCTGGCGGGAGAAGTCTGGACCAACATTCCGGCTTACACTTATTCCGAAGCGGACATTGACGGTTCTGACGGCTGGCAGGTCTTGTGGGATACGGCGGAGACCAACCTGCCTGAGACAGCCGATTATTATGTCCAGATCAGGGCGGTTGCTAGGGATTGTGCTGGAAATGAAAGGCCCTCGCCGGTGGTTATCCTGCTTCACGATTACGATGGTATGCCTTCGGCCTGGTTGACGAGGATTTCCGCATGTGAAGACAGGAACGTCCTGGATCCTTACCTGGCTGTTACTGGAATCGCGAGCTTGAGCGGGATAACTGATGCGACAGCGGTGATGGTAACTCTGGAGATAATGGGGTCTGATACCGCTGATACCTGGACAGAATTGGGAATAGCTGGAGTTACAGATAAGGCCTTTGCCTATATCTGGGATGCGACCACCTGGGCTGAAGGTGTTTACTACCTGAGGGTCAAGGCCACGGATGATGATGGCAATACCAGCGAGCCTACCGATAAGGTCAAGATCGTGGTTGATCATACCACACCGGTGGTTAAGACCTTTGAGGTTAATACCTTATCGCCAAATGCGGGTGACTCCATCGTCTTCACCGTGGATGCTGATGCGACTATGTCTGATATCGATGGCGAGACGGTTGAGGCCCAGAGTGTTACCCTCCAGCACTGGGATGCTATTGCTGCTGTGTGGAGGAATAATCTTTTTCAACCTCCAATATTTACTTACAGTGCTCAGACTGGTCTGTGGACATACACGGCTGCCAGCCCAACTGCTTTGAGGACCGCCCTGGATATAACCACTGATAAGTGTGAGTATTACGTCAGAGCATTGGTTGATGATTGGGCTTGCAATACTAACAACTTAGACTCCATTGGCATAGATTCCCAGGGTAATGAGTACAGCGGCGATGACCTGCCGACTGCGGTCAAGAAGATACAACTTGATACCCTTGAACCGACTGTGGAAGCTGTTTATGCCGGCAACCGCTACTATGAATACGGCGCTAATGTGGCCTGCGGTGGAGACGAGGTGGATGTCTATGTCAAGCTGAGAAAGGATGACTGCAGCGGCATAGATGAATCCTCCATCAACTTCTTCTATCGAGAGTTTGGTACAGCTAACGAATGGAAAGAGATAAAGTATGGCGCCGCCATTGCCCTGGAAGATGTCCTGACTGAGGGCACTACCGGTTACGAATACCTCTATGCCACCAAGTGGATTACCCCACCTAACCAGCGGATGGCTGATATGAACTACGAGGTAGGCGCCTACGTGGCTGATGAGGCCGCTAATGACACCTATTCCTGGAAGATAAATAGGACGGCCAATGTTACGGTAGAGACCGATTGCACGGCTCCGACCGGCACAAGTGTTACGGCCAGTGATACCGATAACAGTCATCTCTGCGGCGACAACTCGATGGACGGTATTATTGAGCTGAAGGCTTACACCGCCGGTCATGCGGATGACTATCGTCCGATCTATGACACCAGCGTGGATGACAATATCAATTCAGCCACGGTTGAGTTTTACTACCAGGATGGCGGCACCTGGACACAAATATATGGCCTGGACGTAATGACCACCCTGAAGGTCTCGACTGATGTGGGTGATAAGGTTATGGCGGTGGTAAGCACCACAGGCTTTGCGGTAGATGACCTAATTAAGATCAAGTCTGCGGGTGTGGAAGAGGTTCGGACCATTAAAGAGATTAACCCTGCCACCAATGAGATTACGGTTGATCAGGGCTTGAGCGCTGAGTATGAGGTTGGCTGCGCCACGGTGCACGAACTGGCTAAAGCTGCTTATACTCCAGGACTTACCACGGCTCTCGCCGCCGGTGCAGACTCGGATGCGGGCACCAGGGTTATCGCCCTGGCTGATGTTACCGGCTTGGCGGCCAAGGATAAGCTCCTGCTTACGGGTGGAAGTAAGGCTGAGATCGTCACGGTGGTATCGGTAGAGGGAAATACGGTGACCATTGATCCAGCTCTGACCAATGATTATAGTAATTGGCCGGATACCGTCTCTGTTATCAAGTCCGGTTACTGGGGTATCAATCTGGATACCAGGAACCTGCCTGATGGCACCTACACTATTGCGGCCAGGGCCATTGATTGGGCCGGCCATGAGGAAGACATGGCCACTCTGACGACCACTACCCTGGTGGTTGATAATCCGAGAGCCGATGTGAGGGTTACTACTGAGCGTAGTGTGGAGCGGGGTGAAGAACTCCTGATCGAGGCTACGCCGGATGATGACAGTGATGTGGCCGCGGTGGGCTTCTGGTATACGGCCGATGATCCGACTTGCGAGACGGCGGCCTGGACAATGATGACGGCTGTTACTACCTCAGCCAATATGGATACTAATATGACCGAAGGTAAATACGCCTTCAGATGGGATACCAGGGGTATATCGCTGTCAGACTTTATGGATGAGGCTTGCAACTGCTACGTTGACTCAATGTGCTTTACCGTGGTCGGTATTGCCTGGGATGATGATTGCGGTCGAGCGGGTGATGACTGGCCTTATGGCCTGACTGATTCGGACACCTTCTCGGCAGCCATCGCTGAAGGTCGATATATCACCGTATGTGTGACCGATACTACGGCCCCGAAGATTACCCTGACTGCGATTGATTATACCAGTGAGTGTGGGGTGACCGGTGCGCTTAACCTGCCGGAAGAGGCCGAAGATATGATCATTGGCGGGTTGGCGACGGTTACGGCTCAGAGTGAAGGGGCCGCCGATGACCTTAATACCGGTCCGGCCCACGTCAGGTTTATGTATCGGCTCTATGGCACGACTACCTGGACGACCCTGGATATGGATCCGATTCATACTAATGGAAATGATACCGATCCTACCAGTTGGGTGCTTAGTAATTGGGATACCTTGGCGCCGAAGCTGAACGGTGTGTATGAAGTAGGCATTGAGGCCACGGATGTCTTTGGCAACACCACCGAAGAGGTTTATCCCTTCAAGCTGCGGATCGATAATGAGCCGCCCACTAATGTAAAGCTGACCCTCTCCGGGCCGAATACACCGGAGATTAGCTCGGACGGAACTACGACCGGCACCTTAGAGCGGGGCGACCGGGTGGTGCTTAAGGCCGAGGTTGATGGGGCGGAGATGAATGATGTGACTCAGGCCACCTTTGCCTGGAAGTCGCATACAGATGTTACCGATAACTGGAAGCAGATTACCGATACCTCCTCCAGTATCAATCCTGATACCAATTATCCTTACGCCATTACCTGGAGAACCGGTCTGCAAAATGGCAACGATAGTCCCCTGGTAGTCGGTGGGACCTATGACATTATGGTGACCGTGGCCGATCGGGTAGGTTGCACCGCCACCGCCACAGTGACGGTAACGGTTGAGGATAATGTGGCTCAGGCGATAATCAGCCGGATTATTACCGACTGTGATACCTACGGTGACTGCGAAAATATGGATAGCGTCAGGATTAATGGTTTGGTCAGGTTTGAGGCTCAGGTAGATGATGATGTGACCAGGCTAATCTGGAAGTATCGCCAGGTAGGCGCTGATAGCTGGATTACGGCTTCAGATGACGGTAGGACCGTAGTTGGTGATAATGGATTTATGCTGGCCTCCTGGGATGTGACCACGCTGGATGAGGGCGAATATGAGATGATCGTAGTGGGCACCTCTGATCTTGGCCTCACGGATGTCAATGAAGTGAGTATCAAGTTCATCGTGGATCAGCAGGCCGACTTTGGTCTGCTCTTTAGTAGCCTGGGAGACAAGGGCAAGGTGGGCTTTGCGGATAATACCCAGTCGATGGCCGATGAAGGACGCCTTGATCTGATCGCCCAGATCAATGTGCCGGATGCTGACATCCATAAGAATGCCGGCACTGGTTGGTATGATGGTCTGACCTTTGGATTCAAGCTCTGCGCTGACATTGATACCGGGACAGCCAGTTGGAACTGGTTTGATACGCCGGCTGTTTATGATGATCTGACCGGCTACTTCTCCTTAGGTATCAATGCCGTTGAATTTGTGGCCGCAGGTGGCAATGCCAACAATTGTTGCTATGACTTTGCCATCAAGCTGCGAGATCAGGCCTGCAATGAGGACTACGTGGTCATCGCTAAAGGCGTGACCGTGGACAATCTGGATCCGAGGGCCTGCATCACGGCTATTAATGAGGATACCACCTTAGAGGAGGTGGTCGATGTCTCCAATAAGGCGAGGACGACCATTAGGATGACGGCCTTTGATGCCTGCACGGCCGTGACCAAGGTGCAGTTCCAGATTTCTGATACATCGGCTTATATCTGGCGAGACATTGATGTCATCCTGGTGACGGATGGAATGGATCCGAACAATATAACCATTACCTGGAATACCACGGGTATGCCAGGGGGTGACTACTGGTTGAGGGTAGTCGCCACTGATCAGGTTGGAAATATCGGGGCGGATGGTGATTGCATCAGACAGGTGAGGATTACCGACACCCTGCCGCCGGTAGCGGTTATCGCTGGTTATGATGACTATCAGGTCAGGATTTCCCAAGGATTCTCCGGCGGTCAGCAGGAGATTAACAACATCTATGTGGATGCCATCTACGCCGTGACCTATTGTCCGGATGTCCAAGAGGTCCAGTTCCAGGCCTCGAGTGATAATGGCCAGACCTGGACTAATATCGGCTTTGCCACTAATCCGGTGGCTGTGGGTGATACCCCGGCGGGTAGAGATAAGTATGCGGTCTGGAAGGTGACCTGGATACCTGAAGCCGGGAATTATCTCCTGAGGGCCTTACCCAAGGATGACCATGGGAACAGAGATGAATCCATTGCCCCGGTGACCGAGATTGCAGTTACAGCCGCGGGTCAGGTTACGGTAATGGATGTGACCGACGTTAACCTGGGTGAGATCTTTGTAGCCGCTCACCTGATTGATAGGAAGACCTTAGAGATTACGGCTGAGATTTCAGGTGATAAGGCCCCGCTCAGAACCGTTCTGGTAGTGGTTGAGGATGCCCAGGATAATGTCTATGAGGAGATCATCGAGGTCTTCCCGAGAACCGATGTGCCTAACACCTACGTGGGTGTGACCACCACCGACCTGGCCACCATTGCCCACGGGGGCACGATTACGGTCTACACGGCCGGCACGGACAACTTTGGCCAGATAGGCGGCGCCTCGGAGTATGCCTTAAAGACGATGAAGGTCTATCTGGTGACCCGTAGTCTGGGCACTAACGGGCCGGTGACCATAGATGACCTGACGGTAGCCATTCCTGGCAACTATGGCGGGGTTAATGCCGCTAACAGGACAGGTCTGTTGATCCTGCCGACTATTAGGCCGGTCACTTCCGCTGGTCAGGCCAGACATATCAAGCCGGTAGGGCAGGCCTACCAGGTGGTGCTGCTTAGTGAGCCTGATTCTCCTCCGGTCTTTATCCGCGGCTATGAGCCGAGGGTGACTATTAAGTATCCGAATGACCTTGAGCTGGCGGCTCTGGGTATTAATGAGGATAACCTCTCTGTCCGCTACTGGAACGAAGGCGTGGTTCCGGAACTCGGCCGAGCCGGCTGGGATAATGACAAGATTGTCAGAGTAAAACAGGATAAGGTGAATAATACCCTTAGCTTTGACCTCTCGGATACTACCCTGACTGAGATCTACTCGGTAGTTGAGACGGAGAAGTCCTATATCAGGAAAATTGCCTTTGATGGGCCTCAGGTTACCTATATCGGCGATCCGCTGGGGACGATCTATGTCAGGAACGACTTTGACATCATTACTGTCTGGGCTGTAGAAGGCGATGGCGTGGATCTTAAGGATATTGAGAATGTGGAGATGACCATTGATAATATCCCGGTGGCTAATGCGACCTTCAACAACGGTGTGTTGGAGAACAACATCAGGCTGGGTCAACTTAATCTGACCAATCTTAGGATAGAGGCGGATGTCTTGGCTGATTCGGCGGGTATCTTCCCACTGACTGAGGGTGAGCATATCCTGAAGGTCTACCTCCGCTCTAAGAGTGACAAGACCGAGCTGACCTACGACCAGCCCTTTGTGGTGGATATGACTGGACCATTTGCCGTGCTGGATGGTGATCACTACTACAAGCCCTGCACGGATAAGGGCGTGATTTCAGCCATCTTTGCAGATTGGGGGAGTGGTTTCAACCTGGATGATGACACTGATGGGTTGGATGACATCAGATTGGATATCTGGAAGTATATCAAAGACCTGGAGGTAGAGATAGATGTAGCTACTGGAGATGTAACTGCTACCGGCGGCGGAATTGCTAACACGGTTAATCTACCTTACCTGAAGGGTGTAGCCAACGATGGTGAGGATCAGGGTAATATCATCAACTTCCAGCGCAAGGTCTTGCTCAAGACCGTTTATGGTCGAGAGGGTGGTCTGAGGTTCCAGTACTCTGATGACTTCATCAATGATGGTCTGGATAACGAGACCTGGCATGATCTGCAGACTACCTGGGATCATAAGAATCATAAGGCTTGGCGGATAAGCTATAAGTATAACGATGGCAACCTCAAGGAAGGTGAGACCTTGCAGGCCATCTTCTACGTCGGTGGACATGAGGATTGGGATGATCTGGATGATCTGCATAACGAGCATTACGGTTTCTTCCTCTATCAGCCGTGGGGTCTGCCGACAGCCTCATCAACAGGAGGGTCAGGAGGATCTGGTGGATCCGGAGGATCTGGTGGATCCGGAGGATCTGGTGGATCCGGTGGAGCCGGAGGTGATGCAAGCGATAGTATGGCCGGTGGAGCTGGTGCCTCTGGTGCAGCCGGTGCAGCCGGCGCAGCCGGTGCAGCCGGCGCAGCCGGTGCAGCCGGTGGAGACCCTGACAGGAGAGACCTGATTATCGATGAGTGGGGAGATGAAGGAATTAACGATATTCCATTTGATCCGTTCCAGGCGTATTATATTGGTGATGATTTTGAAGATGCGTTGGGGAATGGTTCTGGAGAGACTTGGCTAGTCCGCAACTACATCATCGAGACCAGCGGACCGGCAGTGGCCTTTGATGTCAATGACGGTAGCGTGACCTCCAAGCAGCCGGCCTTTAATGTGAGGGTAGCGGATGCCGCTTCGGGCGTGACTTCGATCTCGGTTTACCTTGATGGGTATGACATTACCCTTGATCCGGGTGTCAAGCTAACCCCGGCCGGTGTTAGCTATCAGCCGACTATGCCGCTGGCTACGGGTAAGCATACCCTGATGATCGTGGCTATGGATAAGGTCGGTAATAAGACCACTAAGTCTATTACCTTTAATGTAGATGCCTCTATACCGATTATCACTATTGCCTCACCGGCTAATGGGGCGATTACTAATAACCTGCCTACCATTGAGGTTACCTATACTGAGGCTGAGGCGGCTGGCGCCGGGATCGAGGCCAAAGATGTAAGGGTGACTCTGGACGGAACAGATATTGTGGTTCAGGCTGGTGGGGCCGGGGTTAATACGGTGACCTATATGCCGGCTGAGCCTTTAGCCGAAGGTAGCCATACGGTGAAGGCTACGGTGACGGATAAGGTGGGTAATGTGGCCGTGGTCAGCTCCATCTTTACGGTTGATGCTACGCCGCCTGATATGGCCGGTCTGCCGGCTAATGGCACGGTATTCGGTAAGTATGTGGCTCTGGATCTGGCTATAGCCGACGAGGTAGCCGATGTGGGCTGCGACGGCGTGGCGCTGTGGATGAATTCCAAGCTAATAACTGATGCCTGCCAGTGCGTACCGTACCAGTCTGTTAACCTTAGGTGGTCAGGCTATCCTGAAGCGGGTGAGCATCTCATCCGGGTGGTAGCTACTGACCAGGTGGGCAATGTGGCCATGAAGGAGACCACCATCGTGGTTGATGTGGCTGGTCCGGTAATTACTATCCTGCCGCCTGTTACTGGCGCGGCCGGCCTGACTAAGGATACGGTTAGGATCGAGGCCACTATGACGGATGAGCCGGCCGGTGTGAAGGCTGATACGGTTAAAGTAACCTTAGATGGAACGGTGGTGGCCTACACCGTAACGGATAACCGGGTGGCCATTGACCTGGTCGGCCTGGCCGATGGACGGCACACCTTAGTGGTTGAGGCCGACGATAGAGTGGGTAATGCCGGCCGCAGTGAATGGATGTTCGAGGTGGATACGCAAGGCGCTGAGATATCAATTGCTACCGAGGCCGTTAATGGTTATGCGATTAATCCGGCGACTATTACCGGGGCAGTAAGCATTGACGGCGCTGATCTGGCTGCCCTGACCGTAACCGTGGACGGCGTTAATGTCACGCCGCAGGTCTTTAAGCAGTCCATTGACCGGGCCGTTAATGAGGCTATGGTCAACTGCTATGAGTACGAGTATGTGCCGTGCGGCGACCTGGTGGATTATTACCAGTCTGTAGAGGACGAGGCTTATTCCCAATCCGTAGACGAGGTGAATTTGGACGTCCAGATAGGTTCAGTCACGATAAGTTCGGCGCCGGTTGAAGCGCCTATTAGTGACTGCCTGACCGCGCCTTGCTGGGAAGAGACAATGAGAAGGGTGCTTGGCCTGTCAAGTATGACGGATGAAATCCTGGCCGCTTCTCTGGATATCATCAGGCTGGCCGGCATTTACTACACTACCCCGCCGCTGCCGGCCGGAGATCACACGGTAATAGCAACGGCGGTCGATGATTTAGGTAATAAGACCACTACGAGCCTGAACTTCAACATAGACGGCGCAGCCCCGAGCGTGGAGATCACCGCCCCGGCAGCCGGCTCCTTCACCCTGGCTCAGCCGATCTTTACCGCGACCTTTAGTGACGAAGGTATAGGTGTGGCTCGGGTAATGGTTAGCCTGGATGGCGAGGATGTTACAGCTCAGGCTAATATAGACATGGCCGCAGGCAGCCTTACCTTTATGCCTGGCAAGCCGCTGAAGGATAGGACGCATACCCTGAGTGTGACGGTAACTGATGTGGTTTGGAATAGCACTACGGCCGAGGTTACTATTCAGGTAGATAGTACGGCGCCGCGTCTCACTATTCTTTCACCTGCTGTTTCATCTGAAAATGGGGCAATGGATGCTCCTTACGTGACGGCTGGTGATTTGCTGATTGAGGCCGAATTTAATGATGCCGGCAGTGGGGTTGATACCGGTTGTGTGGAGGTAACTATTGACGGCGATTCAGTAGCGGCCACGGTTACCTCGACCGGCCTGATCTATCGACCGGCCATAGGCAGCCTGGAACCCGGGCCGCACGATCTGATAGTTAAGGTCTGCGATAAATTGGGTAACCAGGCAGAAGAGATGGCCTCCTTTATCGTGGGTGCGGCTGAGCTGGAGGTCAGTGAGGCCTACAACTTCCCGAACCCGTTTGAGGGAGAGACTACTATCCGCCTGAAGCTGACCAAGCAGGCTAATGTGACCATCAAGATTTACGATATGGTCGGTGATCTGGTGGCGACGGTGGCCGATGCCGAAGAGCATAAGCCTGGCAATGGCGGGGTGGTTTACTTCAACTGGGGCGGCACCAGTGATGAGGGCGATCAGATGGCTAATGGTGTCTACTATGCCAGAATAGTGGTAGAGGACGGCTCCAAGACCGTGGTTAAGGTAATCAAAGTGGCCTTGCTCAGATAGACGATTAGACGATTTCGGATTTTGGATTGCGGATTGCGGATTAAAAGAGCCCGCCGTCCGCAATCCAGTCCGAATAGACGATTTCGGATTTTGGATTGCGGATTGCGGATTAAAAAAGCCGTAGTCCGCAACAATCCAGTCCGAAGAATCAGGAGGCCGATCAAGGCCGATTCTCAGGATTTTAAAAGAGGAGATTCACGGTGGCAGTAGTAACCCTGGAGCGATTGAGAGCTAAATTAGGCGAGGAAGGGGTTGATGATCTCCTTAAGCTGATAGAGAATGTGGTGGAAGAACGGGGAGTAGTCAGGGGTGAGTTTGAGGCTATTTCTTCGCAGGTAGAGGAGGTTGATAAGAGAATAGAGGGAAAGATCGAGAGCTTTCGGGGAGAGGAAAGGGAAGAAAGAAAAGACCTGCGGGTAGAGGTGAAAGAGGAGATAAGAAGCCTGCGGGTAGAGGTGAAGGAGGAGATAAGAAGCCTTCAAGTGCGGATAGATAATCTTCAAGCTAACCTTCAAGCTCAGATAGATAATCTTCAGGATAACCTTCAAACACGGATAGATAATCTTCAGGTTGTGATAAATTCTCAGTTAAAATGGACGGTAGGCACGATCGCTCTATTTGGGACGCTGATAACTGTCTTAATGAGTGTATTTAAGTTGGTGGGGAAATGAAAGGGAAATAAGGGGTCGATCAAGGCCGATGTGGTGGTTACTGGTGAGTGGTGAAAGCTAGTCTAGCCGTTCTGGCGGTGAACATGACCACAGACCAGAGGGGTAGGCTACACTATCACTAGTTACCAGTGATCAATCACGAATATTAAAAGTAAATTATTCAGCCACTGATTAACACAGATTAGCACGGATAAATAGCAGATAACAGAGGACAGAAGACAGAGGTCAGAGTAGGGGCAACCCCTTGTGGTTGCTCAACTGTGGTTGCCTTACGGACACGAATCATGAACACGGTTCACGACGGATTTAATGATTCATATATTAACTATACTTTTGCACTTTTTTGTAACTACTTGAAATACAAATACTTTGTAATAACCTCTCGTCATTCCCGCGAAAGCGGGAATCCAGTAATATCAAGGCTTCTGGATTCCTGCTTGCGCAGGAAT
>JBFMHI010000017.1 GCA_040753085.1 bacterium
TTAGTAGGGGCGAATAATTATTCGCCCCTACCTCCTCCTTTTGCAAGGACGATTCGCGAATCGCCCTTACTGTAGGGGCACGTGGCAACGTGCCCCTACAGCCTTGTCAAGATAGAAGTTATCTGTTAGCGCTTGTCTTTATGCCGAAGGGTTAAATAATTACCCAAATAAGCAATCATAAAGGGTTACTCTTACAAAAGACGAACCCATTAAAGCAAGCTTGACAAGGCACTAGGCTAAGGGATTCAGGTCAGGTTATTCAGAAAGACCGAGAGCCGTTGGTTAAGGCCTTCCTTGCCGTCGTAGAACATATTGACCATGGGGATGTGGGTCTCGGTCTTGATTTGTTGAGAGAGGGCCGAAGTGAGGGTCCCCGGCATGCAGGAAAAGGGGGCGGCATTAATGATTAGTCGGGCGCCGTCTCTGGCAAAGAGGGCGGCCCGGCCCAGGGTCAGGATGGCTTCCCCGTAGAAGTTTCGGGGTAGATATTTTTCTCCCTCCTTAATGACCTCCTCAATATTCGGCTCGTGCCGATCTTTAAGCAAAGAATCAGCCAATTCATAAAACCTTTCTTCGTCATCCAGGAGAAAACGATTTTTAAGAGAAGCCTTAAGTCGTTTATATATATTCTCCCCTTGCTCTCTGGCCACCCAAGCCTCCATAAAGGAGGTATAAAGAATCCACTCAGAAACCGGAGACAGCCAGGCTTCTCCACCCAGGCTTTCGGTGGCCCTGACCAATTCATCATTACTAAAATAATTACACCTGACATAAATTTCACCCACTATGCCTACCAGTGGCTTGGAACCAGGATTGACCGTGGGGATCCGGAAAAAATGCTCCAGGCATAATCTGAGGTTCTTTTCTAAATCAGCGCCCTGGGCAAAGGCATCTACCATCCGCTGAATGCCTTTCTCCAGAACCTGGTCAGTCTGCCCTTTTGGCTGTTCATAGGGGCGAGTCTTACAGGCGGCCTTATACAGCACATCCGAGACCAGGATGGCCTTCCAGAGAAGTCTCCTCAGTCCCTGGGGAAGTCCCTGGTAGGCATTGTAACAGGTGGGGGAAAGTATGATCAGGTCTTTATAGTCCAGTCGATCCAGGATGATCCGGTGAAGCAAATGATACTGCCCAAATCGGCACGGGCCATCGGCTGAGGGCATGAAAAAGGCATGCTCAACCGGATTGGCTTTTATCTCCTGCAATTTATGGATTAGACCCCCGATAGTTACGGCCGCTGGAAGACATTCACTTCCCCGGGTTAAAGACCGGCCTAGATCGGATATTTCCGGCGTTTCAGAGGGAAGGGCTTCAGCTTGATAGCCGAAGGCATTAAAGGCAGCCGCAAAGAGCCGGGAGCCAACCGGATGCATCGGTGGAATCCAGAGTTTCCGGCCGACTAAGTCAGGTCGGCCATTTAGAGAAATGGCCGGCATAATTTTCACCTCTTCCTTCCAATCTCGAATCACATCGAAAAATGCCTCCACTCGGGTCATATAGCCGGCATCTCCGCCGTGCTCATCCAACTCCAGGGTGAGCAGAGGCTTGTCCCCCATAATCTCTTCTACTAATCCGAGCAGGAAAGAATCCGGACCGCAGGAAAAATTAGTGAAGTATATCCCAAAAAGGTTTTTCTTATCCCGCACATATTGGGCGGCACATAGGATATGCTGACCATAGGCCCAATACATATTTTTAAAGGCAGGATTAATCTCCTCGATGTTGTATGGGAGCATATCCATAGGGATTATGGGCAGACCAAGTTCGGCTATCTTCTGGGGAAGACCTAAGTTGCTCCCCAGGTCACAGGTATTGTAAGGACGTCCGAGGATAACAATGGCTTTTTGACCTTTAAGTTCCAGGTCCTGGAGTAATTGTTCTCCCTCGGCCTTACACCTGGCGCTAAATTCTTGCTGGGCCTGTTGGGCCTTTCCCCAGGCAGAAGCAATCTGTTTCCGGCGGCGGTTAAGGGCCGGCCCCAGCGACTCATAAAGCCTTTTAATCACTTTCTTTTCATCCATCCTGAGATCAATAACCGGCGAGAGAAACCGCTCGGCTGAAACCCCGTGAAGAGAAAGGCTGGAAGTGATAAAGCTCGACTGTATCTGCACATAAGGGCAAAAAAAGGTGTTGGTTGTTTTCGGGTTCCGCCGGGGGCTAATCATATAGGGCATAAAGATAAGATCAACCTTTTCAGAGGCAGCCAGATAATGGGCATGACCATGGGCGATCTTGACCGGCAGACAAAAATCCGCTGCGGCCAACTCGAGGCCTTTTTTAGTTATCTCGTCATCAGTCTTGGGTGAAAGCTGGATCTGACAGCCAAGTTGGGTAAAAAATTCCCTCCAGAGGGGAAGAAAGCTGTAAGTGGTTAGAGACTGGGGAAGACCAATCCGAACAGGTTTCAAGTTCGGGGCACCCGCTTGCGAGTCGTCGAGTTTCGAGGCAGGCGTCAGCAGTAGTTTCTGCCGCTTTCTAAAGGGGAGGAATTCCTCTTTGATCCTCATCTTAGAATCCGCCGGGTCACGGCCGCACATATAGCCCCAGGAAGGCCGGTCTGATTCTCCTTCGATTTCGGCCAGGGTGATCTGACAATGATTTTGGCAGAGTTCACAAGTCTCATTTTTTAATTCGATCTTTCGCCTGGATAAATCAAGCCCTTTAAAACTGGTTTCTCCGGCCTTAGATAGTATAAAATCCCTGGTTAAGAGAGCCGCCCCCAAAGAACCCAGCACATGACAGTAAGGTGAGACCATCATTTCTACGCCAAGTATCTGCTCAAAGGCGGCTACCAGGGCCTTATTTCTGGCCGTGGCCCCCTGGAAGAAGATCCTGTCCCGGCTGATCGGTCGTTTACCCACCACTTTGTTTAAATAGTTCTTAACCACTGAATACAGGACGGCAGCAAGACATTCTTCCCTGGTATATCCATCTCTGATCAGGCGATCTATATCCTGTTCCATAAAGACAGTGCAGCGATCCGAGGTAGGCGGCGGGGTAAGTCCTAAGGCTATATCACCTATCTCGTCAAGGGAAAACCCCAGTCTTTTAGCCACTTCTTCCACGAAAGAGCCCGTTCCGGCGGCACAAACATAGTTCATATTAGAATCAACAATATGCCCACCTTTAGCCCGGATATATTTTGAATCCTGTCCGCCGATCTCAAAGATAGTTTCCACTTCCGGGTCTACCCACCGAGCGCCGGTTAAATGGGCGGTAATCTCATTAACGATCACATCGGCGCCAATGACCTGACCAATTAATTTCCGGCCTGAGCCGGTTGTCCCTGCCCCCAGGACTTTCAAAGACGTGTTTCGACGATCCCCTATTTCATCGATGGCTGAAAATATAGCCCTTGTTGCCCCGATGGGATCGCCGGCCGTTCTCCGGTAGAGGTCGGCTATTACCTCTCCCTCCTGGCTCAGCAGGATGGCCTTGGTAGAGGTGGAACCAATATCTATGCCCAGATAAACCTTCTTTCTGTGTTCTGGGCTCTGTTTCCAATTACCTATCCGGATCTCATTGTCATACTGATCCACATAGGATTCAGCCACTTCAAAGGAAGGGTAGGTTGATTTTTTAAGGAGAAGGGGTTTCCCCCGGGGTCTTTCCGGCTTGCTTTTTGGCCGGTCCTGGAGTCTGGCCAGGAGGTCTTCCAGAGTTATCGCTTCTCCCCAACCCACCTGGGAAGCCAAATAGGCCGCCCCAATGGCACCGCTGTATGGCGCCTCCTGGTATGTCTGCACCTGATCAACATATCGGGCCCTAAGCCATCGGACGACTTCTTGGTTTTGAGCTACCCCGCCGGTGAGCACGGTCAAACCGGATAAAGGCCTGCCTCGAAGGAGGGTGTTGAGAAAGGTGCCGGTCATCCCTTTACACAGTCCTGCCCAAAGGGCCGGTTTGGCATATCCTTCCTGTTGACGGTGGATTAGATCGGTCTTGGCAAAGACCGAACAGCGGGTGGCGATAGAAGGGGGGTTGTCAACCACCGGAAAGTCAGACAGGTCTTGATAAGAAATACCCAATCGTCCGGCCTGCTGGTCAAGGAAAGAGCCGGTTCCGGCGGCGCAGAGAGAGTTAGTCGAATGATCAATAAAATTCCCCTCTTCGTCTAACTGAATAAGCGTTACACTCGCCCCGCCGACATTAATGATGTTCCTCACCCCGGGAAAAACTTTTTTAACCGCCTTGATCTCAGCCTGAACAGGGTCTATGGGCTGCCGGCCAAGCAGGCCGGCCACAAGCAAAGCCCCAGAGCCTGTTATGCCTAACTTGAAATGAGCCGGCAATTTTAGTTCCTGAAGACCTTCTTTTAAGGCCTGAACAGGATTTCCATTATGCCGGCGGGCCAAGCAGATACTAACTGGTTTATCCAAACTCCAGTTATCCACCGGAGCCACTCCGTCCAGCCCCACTATCCTGATAAAGACAGCTCCAATATCCAAACCTACACAGTAGTCAAAATTAGTTTTCACTTTAAAATATCCCACCTAAAAGCTATTCGTAACTACTCAGGTTGTTTAGGCTGAAGGCGGAAGTCCAATCATCTACTCTCTGTATTTATTCCTAAAAACCTTCAGCCTTCAGTCTTCAGCCTATCTACCTGAGTAGTTACCGCTATTCTTCCTTGGTTAAGGATACCCTCCCGACTTCTCTTTGTCAAGAAAAAAATTCCTCTTCCACCTGGTAAAATGACCTTAGAGCGTGTCTAAATAAGGTTCTGGGCCACTATTAAATTGCTTTTTATATCAATACCTATTTATTCTATATTTTTTTTATTTAAGGGTTGATTTTTTATTTTATTTATGTTATACTATTGAATAGATGATTAGAGAGGAAAATTAATGAGAAAACTGTTATTTACCATTTTCTTTATTTTTTATTATCATACCCCGAAGACTTTAAGCCTTTCAATAATTTGTTTGCTAATATTAGGGGTATCACGAGGGGTTAACGCCCAGGTATATTATTACGGGAATCAGTTCTTAGTAACTGATGCTGTATCAATGGGCCCATTAAATGCTCTTAATAAAAAGGCCTCTCTGCGGTTTACAGCTCAGACATCCAAAACAGTGAATCGCGTATTGGTCTATCTTCAGGATAATCAAGGGGGTTCTATGAAATACCGATACGGCATTCAGGGAGATAGCAGTGGCCTCCCCAGTGGAACATGGTTAGGATATAAAGATCTTGCGACAGCAGGAGTTTCTAAGTGGGTGGTGGCAGATTTAACCCCTGATGTAGATCTAACCTCTGGCACAGTTTATCACATTGTAGTTGAGCCGGTGGATAATCCAAACAAGTCCATTGCCCTTCGGGCAACCGCCCCATTAAATCAACTAATCGTCTATGATCAGGCACCTGATCCCAATTCAAACACCCTTTTCTACGACGGAACCGGCTGGACTATTCAAGGTTATCAGCCTCTTTACTTATTAGAGTATTCAGACGCTATCCGCGAAGGAGATCCATGTTCAGACCCCGGTTATGGCAGTGTGTATGGCAGCATATATGAATCTGAAAGATTTACCTGGGCCGGTGGGGACAAGACTATTACCCAGGTAATTGTATACCTGAAATGTGCCGGAAGTCCACCCAACGATTGCCGGTTTGTTCTTTATAATATAACTGATGCGGTAGAGGTGGCTAATGGAACCATCGCTACATCTTCAGAAATTACTACCTCCTATGCCTGGTACACCTATACCCTGTCTACCCCACAAACCCTCATTGATGGGAAACAATATCGTCTTTATCTAAAAACCCCTGGCGGGAATTCCAGTAATAAATATATGTGGCATATGCCCTTTAATAATGGAGTAGCGGGCAACTCTCGAAACTATGATGGTCTGAATTCAATAAATCAGACCTCTTCTGATGGGGGATCTAGTTGGGCAGATTGGCCTAATTTTGATGCCGTATTTAGATTTGCCTATCCAGCCACCTATTATTATGTTAGGCCCGATGGGAATAATGCCAATACTGGTCGGGGCCCTTCTGCCGCAGCGGCATGGAAGACCATTGGCAAGGCAGCCTCGACTATGGTGGCCGGTGACACGGTTTATGTCGCCCCAGGCAACTATGGGGAGTCAGTAAGCGTAGGGAATAATGGGTCAGCCGGCAAGAGGATTAACTACGTGGGCGATAGGGATGCCTCTGAATTTCCTGACCTTTCGGCTGGTGAGGTAATAACTTCCCGCTTTTCCATTTCCAGCAAATCCTATATCACCATAGATGGATTTACCCTCCGGAATTATAGTAGTGGGTCTGGAGTTGAGGTTCTTGGAACGGGGAATAATTATCTTATCATCCGTAATAATAAGATCTACTCCCATAGTTACGACGGCATACATCTCAGATATGCTAACAATATTGAGATTTATAATAACCTCATCTACGATAACGAACGTCATGGGATAAACTTATTTTACACCTCTAATAATGCCAAGATATACAATAATACCTTTTACCTAAACGCCGATGTTAGCAATGAGGCAGCTATCAAGCTTGATCAGGGCCAAAATGCTACCGTCTTTAACAACATCTTCTACCAATCAATCGGATATTGTATCTATGTCTCCGACCAGTCTGGCTTTGCCTCTGATTATAATGACTTCTACGGGGGGGCCAAGGTAGGTTATTGGAGTGGGGATCGGGTGACATTGGCTGACTGGTGTGGCGCCTCTACTCAGACAGATGATATCAATCATGCCATAAATAGTGACCCCAAGTTTGTTGATCCCGATGGGGCAGATAATACCTTAGGTGGACCGAATGGAGCTGATGATGATTTTCATCTCCAATCCACCTCACCTTGCATAGAAGCAGGCACTAGTTCCTTTAATGGAAAAAGTGCCCCAGCGGATGACATAGATGGAGAGGTAAGACCCTACGCGGCTGGATATGATATGGGAAGCGATGAACTCCTTATAGCCCTCAGCATTACCTTAAGGAATGCGGCTGATAACGCCGACTATACTACCTGGACCATAGGCTCGGGCAAGGCGTTAAATACCGTTTATTTAATGGATATCAATAATTGTGTCCTGGTCAAAAATGATGGTAATGTGTCAGAAGATTTCAGTATAATGGCCGTGGGGAGTAATTGGACGTTGGGAAGCTCTTCAGGAGAAAATACCTGTGTATTAATGGGACTTTTCAATGGCCATACTGCCCCTCTGGAAGGTGATTTTTCCACGGCTAATGATTTGATTAATACATTCCCTGTCTGGGCGACCCAGGTAGGAGGTAGTGGGAAGTTTGAAGGCACCAATGACGGCGATAATATCCTAAGCGCAACTGGCGAAAAGTTATATATTTACCTGAGGACACCCACGGCGGTCAACCAGGGTGATCAGGAAGCCGTTACTGTAACTATTGGATGTCGGGAGCACTAATAGGCATTGATGCTCGAGGCTCGATGCTGGATGCTCGGTGCTGGGATGCTTGAGGCTCGATGTGCTTGATGCTTGATGCTCGATGCTGGATGCTCGATGCTCGATGCTGGGTGCTCGATGCTGGGATGCTTGATGCTCGATGCTCGATGCTGGTAAAGGATCCAGTATCCAAAATCGAGGCTTGAGCATCGAGGATCGAGCATCGAGCATCGAGCATCGAGGATCGAGGATCGAGCATCGAGGATCGAGGAAAAGGGGGTATGTATGATGGAAACTTTAGTTAAGAGGTGGATGGTAGTCTTGGGTTTAGGACTGTTAATCATTATGGGTATTTGTCCCATTTCCTACGCCGGCGGTATCAGGGTATCTCCGGGGGCCTTTTGCCTTCAAGGGATGGATATTGGTCAGGACGCCGACTTAGGCGTGGATCTGGTTATCTCCAATTTGGGAGACACGGAAGACACATTTGTAGTCAAACCGATTAAGCCGTCTCAGGCTAAGAAGAACTGGCTTAAGGGCTATAGTGAGATACCCGACGCAAGTTGGCTCTATTTTAAAGAAGACAGAGTCAAGATAGGGCCGAACAGTGAAGGAAAATTAAGGATGCACCTTAAGATTCCGGAGGAGGAGAGGTATCTTAACCAGCACTGGATGGTTTATGTAGAGGTTACTACCGAGGCAACAGATAAGATGTTTAAAGTAGGCGTAAAACCGAATTATATGATTGAGACTACTTCAAAAGAAAGGATAAAAGAAAGACCTCACGGTGTCTTAGGTTTGGCGCCTACTGTTCTTAAGGCCACAGAGATAAAAGAAGGAAAAGGGAAGAAGGTAAAATTTAGGATTTACAATAATGATGAAAAGGTCCGGACATACACCTTTACTTCCTATATCCCTGAGGCATCACAAGCTAAGCAAGATATAAGTATCACCCCTGGATATGAGTGGGTAAAGGATCCGAGCTGGGTTGTCCCTGGCAAGGCGAAGGTGAAGGTTAAGCCGGGGGAAGAGAAGACGGTGGCTTTGAATATCCTTATTCCGAAGGGCTCGGAATATCAGAATCTGGGATGGGAGGGTATTGTCTTTGTGGAACCTGATGAAGGACGGCCAGAATTTCTGCGGGTTCAGATAGAGAAAAAAGGAGAATAAATTTTTTTCAGGGTGCTACACACCTAAAAAAGGAGGTGAGGCATTTTCAGGTTAGGTGTTTGATGACCCTGTTAATTTTATAGATGATAAGATTAAAGATGCTCTGGCAAAAAGTCCCAAGGGAAAAAAGCCACGCCTCTGTGGCAAGATTTGACTTTTTGCCTAACCATCATTAAAGGTTTAAAAAAAGGGGGGAAATAAAATGCGTAAGTTTTTAATCTTACTCTTAATTTTAGGGACAGTGTTTATATGCGGTCTTAAGAGGGCGGAGGCGGCCACTACTGATACCTTTCAGATCACCATCACCGTCAACTACATCAGTATTAACCTGTTAAACCAGGCGGGCGCCGATTATGGCACCTGGGCTATTGGTCAGGTAGCCACCAGCACGGCCAGCACTATGGACTCTAACAATGGTGGAGTTGGTGATGAAGGCATCCAGGTAGATAACACCAGCAACGTGGCCATTGATATTGAGTCTTATGTGAGTAATACTGACGGCTGGACATTGGGCGCGGCTATTGGCGCGGATCAATTCACCCTGGCGGCCAAGGCCTTTACTGCCTGGCAGGCTGGCCCCACGCCTAATATGACAGGCGCCGTGTCGATAACTCAGACTGCCGGCCCGGGCGCTGATATCACCACCAATTTAGCCGCCAATACTGACACCTATCTCTATTACACACTCACGGCCCCAAGCTCGGTGACCTCAGGTGCTCAAAAGACTCTCACGGTGACGGTTGACGCCACAGCCTTTTAGAGAGATTAATGTAGCCCAGTCGTCTCGCGCCGGTGGTTCATATTCACCGCCGGGACGGCTGGGCTACTTTTACCAGTTTTGGGGAGAGGCCCTAAGGTAAGATGAATAGACCTATTTTGATATTTTCTCTTATATATGTAATCCTCTTGGGGATAGTCGAAGCTAAAGGTGTCTATGCCAGAGGCTTAAGTGTATCTCCTCCCAGTTGCCAATGGAGGGATGTCCAGGTGGGTGAATTAGTCGAATTTCCAGGAAGGATAAAGATTAAGAATAGGTCAAGGGAGGTAAGAAGTTATACCTTAAGGGTAGTGAATCCGAGTGAGTTAGGGGCGAATACGGCTGAAGGATTTAAAGAATTGCCTTCTCAGGCATGGATTTCCTTTGACCAGAAACAGCTTCCGGTCGGTCCTGAGGAATGGAAAGATGTCAGAATGTTTATAGAGATACCGGAAAGAGAAGGGAATTTCGATAAGAAATGGGCGTTTTTTGTGGAGGTAAAGGAAGATATAGGTAGAGGTGAGACCTTTGGTCTGGCCTGTTATATAAAAGTCCTTCTGGCTACTGAAAGCAAACCACCAAGGTGAGAGGAGGGATATGATTGAGGTTAAGTAAGATGCGCCGGTTAATAAGATGGGTAAATATAATTACCCTTTTATTATTAACTATTATCTTTTCTGGTCATAATATCTCGGCCGGTCAAATAGCTATTACCATAACAGTGGTTGATACACCGAAGATCTTTTTGGAAAAAAGCGAGGAGGTTACCCTGGCCGGGAAGGATTCGCCGCCGGTGCCAGGGGCAACCATCACCTACCATATTATTTATGATAATGATGGCAAGGGGACGGCCACCAATATAGAGGTTTTTAATGTCCTCCCTGATTATGTGAGTTACGTAATAGATTCTGCCGAGGCTTACAATAGTCCTCATTTGGGTGAAATAGAGGTTGAATATAAGGACACAGATGGCCAGTGGCATCCGGCTGATTTTGATAATTTGCATCCAGGCGAAGTGAAGGAAATAAAATGGATAATATCCACGGACATCTCACCCGATGATGGTGACAGCCAGGATTCGGCCCAGGATGAAAGTCCAGGCTCAGGAGATAACGATGCAGGCACGGTCAGGTATAAAGTTACCATTGATTAAGAAGAAGGCTATGATTAAATTTCTAATCCTCCTATTTTGTCTCAAGGCCTCTATCTCATGGGCGGTGACCCCGGCGGGCACATCCATAATAGACCTACCGGCCGAGATGAGTTATGGGTTAGAGAGCCAGCCGAATTCTGGGCGGGTAAGATCAGATGAAGTAAGGCTCGCTGTTTCACAGATCTATGGAATAGATTTAAAGCCCGGTCCATTGAGGACATTCTCTGGTTTAACAGGCATCGGCACAGCCTGTTATTACCCCTGCTCCATCGAAAATAAGGGGAATGGAAGACAGAAGATAAGCCTTGAAATAATGGAGAAAACAGAGGATTTGAGCGTAGAATTGCTTATGGATAGTAATGGGGATGGGATTCACCAGGAAGAGGAAGATCAGGCCATATCAGAAAATAGGGTATGGATTGATCAGGATACGGATTTCAAATTCTTCATTAAATTAGAGGTTCAGGATACGGCCCGGGAAGGTCTATATTCCGCCAGCTTACGGGTGAGCACCACACCCGATGGTGGAAGATACAAGGGGGATAATAATAAGGAGTATGGTGATCTGGACGAAAGGGAGACACGGGGTGAAATAGATCTTCAGAAAGAGAAAGACTATGTAGATTTTTTATTGGATTTAAAGGTATCAAAGACGGTGGCGTATCCGGATGACGTGTTGACTTATACCATCACCTGCGGAAATATGGGTCAGGATACGGCTGAAGGGGTAACGGTAAAGAATGAATTACCCAAAAACACAGATTTTATCTGGGCCTCCGGATTATACTCCGCTAAAAAAGCTTCTCCCGCCTACAGGCTTGATGGAAGAGAGAAGATAATTAAATGGGGAGAGGAGGAGGGAATCTGCCTGAACCCAGGTGAGATTAGGCAGCTAACGGTCGAGGCCAAGGTGGATACACGGATTTCGGAATCCATAAAACTTGAGGATAAGGTTACCCTCTCCTGGCATATCCCAAAGAAGCACTCTATTACCCTTAAGGTCAAGGCCTTATCCTCACTTTTACAGCTACCTGAAAGTTTAAAGGATGTGGTGGTGTATCCCAATCCGTTTAAGGAAGAATATTCCAAGACGTGGATGGTCCACTTCTTTAATCTAACCAAAAGGTGCAGGCTGGAAGTGTATAATATTGCCGGAGAGCTTGTCTTTACCGCGAATAAGGATGATCTAAAGAATATATATGATTGGAATCTGAAAAATAACCGGGGTGAATCCGTAGCATCCGGGGTCTACATCTATTACCTGAAGAATTCTGATAGGGACGGGGATGAGGCCATAGGCAAGCTATCCATAATAAGATAGAAGTAACTACTCAGGCAGATAGGCTGAAGTTCAATAGCCTTCAGCCTTCAGCCTTAAAAGGTGATTTATATGAGGAAATGGAAGGTCGTATGGCTTACGGTTTTTATCCTGGTGGGAACCCCTGTCTCTGCAAAACACCTTGGCTTTACCGGGGCTCAATTCTTGAAGCTCCCGACCTCAGCCCGGGCAGTGGGTATGGGAGAGGCATTTTGTGGGGTGGGGGATGATATTAATACCATCTATTATAATCCCTCAGGCTTATCCCTGATTAAGGGTTCACAGATCACATTTATGCATACCAGATGGTTTCAGGACATCAAATACGAATACTTAGGGTATAGCCGGCCAACTAATTGGGGTGTTTTTGGCATAGGTGGAATGCATTTGTATATGGGTAGTATGGATAGACTGATAGAAACAGGTGAAAACCCGGGGGACTACCAAAAGGACGGCATATTTACCTCATCTGATACCGCCTTGATTCTGTCTCTGGCTAATAGGTTGCCAGGGAAGGTATATGTGGGTGGGAACCTTAAGCTTATTTACCAGATAAATGAGGATGAGGCGATTAAGGCCTACGCCTTTGATTTGGGTATGCTATACCAGATAAGGGAAAAGATAAGTCTGGGGTTGTGTCTCCAGAATATTGGTCCCGAGGTTAAGTTTATTGAAGCCGAAGATCCATTGCCCCTTAATCTCAAGGTGGGTGTGGCGTATAAGTTATTGAACAACCGTTTTTTATTAGCCCAGGATATAAACTTACTTATAGAAGAAGGCAGGCTGGATGGTTCTTTTGGGGCTGAATACTGGCCTAAAGATATGTTTTCATTAAGGGCTGGCTATAGAACAGGTTTTTCCCATTTAGAGAGCGGGATAAATGGGGGACTGGGATTTAAATGGGGCGGTTTTCGATTGGATTATTCATATACCCCTTATGGCCAATTAGGTGATACGCACCGGGCCTCTATCCTATGGAGTAACTCCTGTAGATAGGCGGTAGGCATTTCTGCGTCAATAATTCCGACCTGTGCGGTTAGAAATTATATAGCCGTTCGCCATGAAAACTTTACCTTAAGGTGTAATTTGCCGATAAAGGTAACCTGGTTAAAATCCATTTGTTTCAATGTTCACTTTTGAATAAGATTGCGATATGCACCGAAGGTGCCAAGGAATTTAGCCGTAGGTTTTAACCTACGGAACACTGAATTGAATTGGAAATTAAGCCCCGCAGGGACGAAGGAAAAGATTTATAACCACACAGGTCGAAATATTGTCATTGACATAAACTACTCGTTAGTGTATACTCTTGGTATGAGAAAGAAACAATGGCACCCTTTCTTCTCCCAAATATTAAAAAACTTATTTGAGCCGAAGGGATTTAAGGTAGAAACCGAGGTAGAGGTTGGCCAACTGCCCATGAAGATAGATATTGTGGTCATTAAGAAGGGAAAGGAGGCAGATCTTAAGTCTTTACCTTTAGTTTTCCAGTCATTTACTGATTATAATCTCCTTGAGTATAAGTCACCAGATGACAGATTTAGCCCAGATGATTTTGATAGATTATTTGCTTACACCTTGTTATATAAGATAAAGGAGAGGATAAGTTCACGCCAGCAGATAAATGTTTATGCTTTGGTATGTGGAGGTATAAAGGGGATAGAGGGGTATATTCAAAAGAATGGGCATTATCTGGCTAAGATAAAGGATGGTTTATACTTTGCCGATTTTGGGTTTAATTTTTATCTGATTCAGCTTGACAGATTAGAATTAATTCCAGAGAATTATCGACTAATTCCTTTTGGTGGCAAGGAATTGGTTAAGGGGTTAATAGAGAGGGTCGAAGGAGAGGGGAGGGAGGGATTGATAGAGGTATTTGAGTTAGGATTATATTTATATCCGGAAGAATTTAAGGAGGTAAGGATTATGTTAAAGACATTAGCGGAGAGGCCAGATATTCTTCGTGAGATTACCGAGAAGATAGGGCTGGAGAGATTTATAGAAGGCATTGGGGAAGAGAGGCTTATACGAAGCATAGGAGAAGAGAGGTTTATACAGAGCCTTGGCAAGGAAGAGGTAATTCGTAGCCTTGGCAAGGAAGAGATAATTCGTAGTCTCGGCGAAGAAGAAGTCATTCGCAGTATTGGCGAAGAAAAACTATTGAAAGATTTTATCAATCTCCTGGGCAAAGAGAAGATAAAGAAGATGTTAGAAGGGAATTAAATCGACCTATGCGGTTAGGTCTAAGCTACGAGCTATATATTACCTATCTCTGCTTATAGTCCTTACGCCGCATAGGGTAAAGGGGTCAGTTACTGTGGAGACGGACAATAAGTCTTTAGCATCAAGGACGATGAAAATGTCACTTTGAACTGTCATCCTGAACCAAGGCCTAAACTTATTTCACGGCTCGGTTCAGTGTGTCATCTTGAACTTGTTTCAGGATCTAAGAGGGATGCCGAAACAAGCCATGAAACAAGTTCATGCCATGGTTCGGCAGGAGAGGGGCTATTTTGATGAGAACTTTCCTTAATCACTACCCCCTAACTGCATAGGTCGAAAGTTGTTAGGGCGAACTGCTCTATAATTTCTAACCGCACAGGTCGAATAATTCTTTCCATTTTGTACCTTCGAGTTCACATCCCCACTGTCGCAAATCTCCGATTGTATAACCATCGTCAGTTGTAACTATTCAACCTCTATTAGGTTATAATTTTGTAGGTTACTTTATTCACGTTACCCTGATAAATCAGGGGGCTAAACTCAACCTTTCCAACACCTGGACCATATCCTCATCCAGAATCCTCTCATCATTGCAGAAGGCCTCAATTTTTACTTGATTACCCCCTCTTTATATGCTATAATAAGACACAAGCTTTCAGCGAGTCTCCAGGCGGGGGAAGGAGTATAGTTATGGAATTCTTAGATGTTAAAACAGATTTTGCCTTCAAAAAGGTTTTTGGTTCCGAACAGAGTAAGGATATCTTAATCAGCTTCCTGAACTCGGTTATTGATTTTGAAGGGAATGAGCGGATAGTTGACCTGACCATCGTCGATCCCTATCAGATACCATTAATCAAAGGGATGAAGGATACATTCGTCGATGTTAAGGCCAGACTGTCAAATCAGAAAAGGGTCATCATCGAGATGCAGGTCTTAAATGTAGAGGGGTTTGAGAAAAGGGTCTTGTACAATGCCGCTAAGGCCTATTCCTCTCAACTAAAGAAAGCGGAGTCGTTTACCACCCTTAAGCCTATTATTGCCCTGACCATTACCGACTTTACGATGTTTGGAGAGGTAGATAATATCATTACCTACTTTAAGCTAATAGAAAAAGAGACATTAATAAAATACAGTGATGAGATAGAATTGATTTTTATCGAGCTTCCCAAGTTTACCAAAAATGAAGACGAGCTTGGCTCAATAACCGACAAATGGATATACTTTATAAAAAATGCCGGCAGCCTCGAATACACCCCAAAGACATTAATCGAAGAAGTGGAAATAAAAAAGGCCTTTGAGATAGCCAATACCGCCGGTATGAGTGAAGCAGAATTAGAGGCCCAATTTAAGAGACACGATTTTATCTACCTCCAGAAGAGCTCTATTGAGTTTGCCTTGAAACAGGGTCGGAAGGAAGGCAAAGAAGAAGGCAGAAAGGAAAAGGCAATAGAGGTGGCCAAGACCCTTTTAGGTCTGGGAGTTGATATGGAGAAGATATCAAAAGCTACCGGCTTATCCTTAGACGAAATTAAAGAGACGGTTTAAATCGGCAAAAGTTCCTGGGCGGTTTAGGCCCTTAATTTTTTACTTGACTTTCTCTATATTATAAGATATAATAGGCGGAAATAAGAGATTATTTATCAGTAGGCAGGAAACAGGGGACAGTAAATACTGTTTCCTTATTTTTATAAAGAAAGGAGGCACAAGGTATGAAATACGCAGCAAGAGCTTTTTTTGCCGCGGCGATCGCACTGGCGCTCATGCTCTCAGCTTGTGGAAAGCAGCCGACCCTGGAGATAAATGATGCAAAGGCAGCCATTGAGGTGGCGGTGAGGGAAGGCGGCGAGAAATACGCTAAGGACGAAGTAAAGGCATTGAATGACGAGCTGAATGTGGCCATGGAAGAAGTGAAGACACAAGATGCCAAGTTCTTAAAGAACTATGACCGAGCCAAGGAAATGCTGGCTCAGGTTAAGTCAAAGGCTGAAACGCTACAGGCTGAAATACCGGCAAAAAAAGAGAAAGCAAAGAATGATGCCACCGCAGCCCTTGAAGCCGCTAAGACAGCCATAGCTGACGCCAAGGCATTGCTTGATAAGGCACCTACGGGCAAAGGCACAACCGCGGATATTGAAGCCCTGAAGGCTGATGTAACCGGGCTTGAGGCGTCATTGACGGAAACAGAGGGATTAATCGCGGGTGAAGACTACTTTGCGGCTATTGAGGACGCAAATGGCATAAGCGCCAAGGCTGCCGAGGTGTCAACCCAGGTCACCCAGGCCCTTGAAAAAGTAGGAAAGAGTGTAAAATAATAGGCTGATAAAGATGATTATTAACTGTCTGTTAAAGATGATCATTGTGTTATTGAGCCTATCTTTCCTCGGATGCGCCTCCGTGCCAGTCCCTCCAGAGGTGAAAGAGGTTGAGATTCAGGAGCATAACCTCTGGAAGGCTGGTGCGGAGGCGATTATCCCTGAAGAATACGGAAGTTATAAGACAGCCATAAGAGCCGCCAGAGAGCGATTGATAGCTGAAAAGGCAAGGTTTGGATGGTTCAGGGATTATAAGCCGATTCAGGAAGAATTCAGAGGCCTCCTTCGGCGAGGCGGTCTGCTTCTTGAGAGGATTGAGGAAGAAAAGGCCTCTATTTCAAAAAGGTTAGACAAGAGGATCAATTTTTTCCATAACAGGATCAGAATACTTAAAAGGTTGTCATCGTGTTTAAATGAGGGAAGACTGGTGAGGGCCAAACTCATCAGGGCGGAGATCCTGTTGGAAAACGCCAGGCGTCTGGCCAAAAAAGAGAGATATAAAGAGGCTGAGGCTAAACTTAGAAACATCCCGGAATATACGGCTGCCGCCACGGAGATACTCCGGCCGGTTATAAATAGATACTCAGACAGGGCCCAAATAAGAAAATGGCAGAAACATGCCAATGAGGCTATTAAGGAATCAAAGACCAAAGGCATCTACTCGATCCTGGTAAGTAAAGTTGAAAAGGAACTCGTACTCTTAAAGAATGGAAGACCTTCTAAGACTTATCCGGTAGAACTCGGGAAGAACGGCTTTAGAGATAAACTCCATAGGGGAGATATGGCCACCCCTGAAGGCAGGTACAGGATTACTAAAAAACTACCCAAGAGCAAATATCACAAGGCGCTGGTTATTAATTATCCTAATGAAGACGACCGAAGGAACTTTTATCTGGCCAAAAAGAAGGGATACCTCTCCAAGCGGGTTGGAATCGGCGGTCTTATAGAGATACACGGCGGCGGATCAAAGGGAATGACTTATGGATGCGTGGCCATGGAAAACAGGGACATCGAAGAGCTTTTTGCCAGGGTTAATGTGGGCACACCTGTTACGATTATTGGAACGTGCGATTACGACAACAGTATAGTTACGGCAATGAATGGATTTTAGGTAGATAGGCTGAAGACTGAAGGCCATTGAACTTCAGTCTTCAGCCTATCTACCTGAGGAGTTACCTGGAGGTATTTAGACGGTAGAAGGGAATCATGCGTGATCAAACGGTGGAAACCAAGAAGGTTTTAATTGCCCCTGATTCGGTCGAGGCGCCAGAGCTAACAGCCTTCAGCCTCCCACAGTCTAAGCCACCTGATATACCCCCCAAAAGGCGCTTATTACAGGTAATAATTATAATTTTAGCAGGCATTATGGTTATCCTTGAGGGGGCAGGCTACGGCATTTCTCTTTATAAATATAAACAGAAGATATTGGTCAGGAATACCGGCAATGACATAGCCAAGGGAATGTCTCTTGAAAGGCTTCAGGCTGCCAATTTCCAATTAAAGAAGAGGTTGTCGAATATTTTTCTGCCAGGAACTTATATAGTGATAGACACTGCCGTAAACAGGCTTTACCTGAGAAAGGGCCAGGATGTCATTAAAGAGGCCGTGGTATCGACCGGCAGCGGAGGCCTGCTGAATGACCCTGCCGGTAATAGAAAATGGGTGTTTGATACCCCGAGGGGTGTTTTAACAGTCAGGGGGAAGAAGACCAACCCTGTCTGGACAAAGCCTGACTGGGCATTTATTGAAGAAGGAAAACCCGTGCCGAAGGATTTCAAGGACAGAATGGAAAAGGATGTTCTGGGAGATTATGCGCTCGAACTGGGAGACGGCTATCTGATCCATGGAACATTATATACCAGGCTTCTTGGAAGAAATGTAACCCATGGCTGTGTAAGGGTCGGGGATAAGGACCTCCAGCTTCTTTATGAAACCGTGCCGGTTGGGACAAAGGTGGTAATCTTTTAGCGATATGAAGCTGTGGGCGCTTTGTTCAATCCTCGCCTTTTTTTTATGCTCTCCGTTAAATGCCTTGATAAGAGCCGAGGCCATTTCCCGGCGCCTTGATAGAGAAAATAGGTTTCTCCATGAAGAGCTGAAAGTTGCCAAGAAAAAGGGGATATATTTTATATTCAACCTTAAGGATAGGGTAATATCCATAAAGGCCAGGGGTGTCACCTTAAGAGAGCTCAGGGTAGAAAAGGTTCGGTTTTGGGGAGACTATTTTGAGATTAAGCCCCGGACACTTCGAAAGAAGAGCGCTTTATTTAAGCCGGAAAGGGAAGAGATAAAACCCCACCAGCCTGAAGATACTAAAAGGTTTGAGCTGGATGCCCTTGAGCTGGAGGATATGCCCTCCAATTACGGATTATTGATGGATGACAATATTTCTGTTTCTGTCAGGGCAAAGGCCAGGGGTGTTTTCTCGTGGGCGATGAATTTTTTAGCCGGTATAAAATGGTATATATGGCGGCCGCTTCAGACATTATGGAACTTTGTGAAAAGGGAGCCATTTAGCGCCATCTATCTCGAATTAGATAAAGAACAAGCCCGGATGCTTTACTGGTATTTTACCGAAGGCTCGGTTAATCTAATGTCTTCTGACCTCTAATCTCAGGCCTTGATCATTGTTTCAGCCATTCATAACTTAATCGCGAATCGCGGATTGCGAATTGCGAATTAAAAAATAGATTCGCGATTCGCAATTCGAGATTAACGATTCAATAAATGGCCGAAATAATGCTTAAGGCCTGATTTTATTTGTGTCTTAACAGAACATGCGCCAACGAGGAAGAAAAATCTATATCTTTTTAATCTACACCGTCCTCCTTTTTTCAGGGGTGTTTATGCTGCTTGCGGTTCTGGAAATGCGCACTTCAAGATTCCAGGCCTTCTATTTCAGCAGGATGGCCAAGAAACTGAGCTATAAGATAGAACAGGGGCCGAGCCCGGCCATCCGTTTTCCTGAATACGGCCCTTATGATGAACGGCTGGGATACACTAGCCTGCCTTCCTTCATTAAAAGGTTAACGGCCGCTGGATACAATATTGAGAGACAGGCGCGCTTTTCTCCAGAGCTGATTAGAATTACGGAGACGGGTTTTTTTACCCCCTACCACGAAAAAACCCAGGCAGGCCTCCTGATCCTGGACGGGCAGAACCGTCCTTTTTTCAACATGTCTTACCCGGAAAGGGTTTACAGTAATTTCAGCGACATCCCGGAAATTATTGTCAGGAGCCTTCTCTTCATAGAAAACAAGGACCTGCTTAATCCCGACCTCCCTTATATGAATCCTGCCGTGGAGTGGGACCGTCTTATCCGGGCCATCATTCTGAAAGGCTGGCATATAGTTGACAGAGAGGAAAGGGTACCCGGGGCGAGCACCCTGGCCACCCAGAAAGAGAAATACCTTCATTCTCCCCAGGGGTGGACTGCCTCAATCCGTGAAAAGTACAGGCAAATGGTCTCTGCCTCTCTGCGGGCTTATCTTAAAGATGAAAAGACCGCCGGCATACGAAAGGATATAGTGCTTGATTACCTCAATTTCATCCCGCTGGGCGCCATCCCGGGATATGGCCAGGTAAACGGTCTGGGTGACGGCATGTATGCTTACTACGGCGCCGACTTCCATTCCATGAATATGTGTCTCCAAGAAATCTCCCCTGATAATGATATAGAAGAATGGGCCGCTTATTATAAGCAGGTTCTGAGCTTTTTTATCGCCCAGCGGAGGCCCTCATTCTATTTGGTGCAAGATAATGAAGCCCTTGAATCAAAGACAAACAGCTACATAAGGCTGCTTTCAGAAAACGGCATTATTACACCGCGGCAGAGGGATACCGCCCTGTCGATAAAATTGGAAGTCCGCCGGCGGGTGCCCGAAAAGATAGATGTGTCCTTTGTGGAGCGGAAAACCGCTAATGCTATAAGACCGAAGCTGCTTTCACTTCTCAGCATCCCCCGACTTTACGACCTTGACCTCCTCGACCTGACGGTTAAAAGCACGCTGAACAGCGCCGTCCAGGACGAAATAACCTGTGTTCTGAAAAGGCTTCATGAGCCTGCCTTTGCTGAGGCTTCAGGTCTCAGGTCGCCGCGCCTTCTGGAAAAGGGCGATCCTTCCCGGATAATTTACAGTTTTACATTATATGAATCTGTTTCGGGAATCAATCTGCTCCGTATTCAGACTGACAACTATAATCAACCTTTTAATATAAATGAAGGAATAAAACTTGAACTCGGCTCTTCAGCCAAGCTCAGGACCCTGGTTACCTATCTGGAGGTGATGGCCGGCCTTCACAGTCGGTATGCCCCAATGACCGCCAAGGAACTTGGCGCCTTAAAGCTGCCGGGGCAGGACAGATTAAGCCGGTGGGCGGTAGATTATCTCCTGAAGGCCTCTGATAGGAGTCTGACCGCCATGCTTGGTGCGGCAATGGAACGCCGCTATTCGGCCAGTCCAGGTGAGTCCTTCTTTACCGGGGGCGGCAGGCATGTCTTCTCTAACTTTGACGATAAATATGACGGAAGGGTCATCACTGTCCGGGAGGCTTTCCATAATTCGGTAAACCTCGTCTTTATTCGGATGATGCGGGATATCGTGAGATATTATATCTTTCAACGGCAGGATATCGTCAGGCTTTTTGAAGATGTAAAGCATCCGAAAAGAGATGTATATCTAAAACAGTTTGCCGACCGGGAAGGGACGGTCTTTCTGAGGCGTTTTTATAATAAATACAGGGGAAAGGACTTTGAAGCCGCCTTTGAAGCGCTCATTCAGGGCATTTCGCCCAGGCCGGTCCGGCTGACGGTAATATTCAGATCCCTGAAGCCTGAAGCTGGAATCGATGAATTCACCGCCTTTCTGCGCCAACGACTGCCTGGTTCGCCCCTGTCTGAGGAGGCGGTGGCCAAACTCTACAAAAAATACGCCCTCGAAGCCTATTCGCTCATTGACAGGGGGTATCTGGCCAGGGTTCATCCCCTTGAACTATGGATGCTTTCTTATCTGCGTCTGCATCCCGGAGCCAGTATTAATGAGGTGCTTAAAGCGGGCGAAAATGAGCGCCAGGAGGTTTACACCTGGTTGTTCAAAACCCACCGGAAGAACGCCCAGGACAACAGGATACGTTTACTCCTGGAGGTGGAGGCCTTCTCAGAAATACACCGCTCCTGGAAAAGGTTGAAATATCCCTTTGATTTCCTCGTCCCTTCTTATGCCACCGCCATAGGCAGTTCGGCTGACCGGCCTGTTTCCCTGGCAGAACTGGTCGGGATCATAATGAATAATGGCGTCTGGTATCCTTCGGTGCGCCTCCAGGAACTTCATTTCGCCAGAAATACCCCTTATGAAACATTGCTGAAACGCAAAAAGGTTGAAGGAGAAAAAGTGCTGCTTCCTGAAATTGCCGAAGTGGTGAAGGAGGCAATGATTGGAGTGGTGGAAAAGGGAACGGCCAGGCGGCTGCATAATGTCTTTACCACCTTGGACGGTCAGATGATAACGGTGGGAGGAAAGACAGGCACTGGAGACAACCGTTTCGAGGTGTACGGCCCGGGCGGCCGCCGGATCAAATCAGTCCCTTTAAACCGGACGGCTGTCTTTGTATTCTTTATCGGAGACAGGTTTTTTGGCACAATCACCGCCTATACGGACGGACCAGGCTCCGCCAGATACAATTTTACTAGCGGCCTGCCCGTTCAGGTATTAAAGACCCTGGCTCCCAGTCTCATGCCATTAATTGAGAGTAACTACTCAGGTGGATAGACTGAAGGCTGAAGGTTTTATAAATGGAGGATACAGGAGCCACACCCATATAAAATTACTGATCACCTCAATTTTGAGTTGCAATTTAGCCAAAAACATGATAGTCTAAGTAAGATAATTGTAACCGTTCAGGTATAGCTGCACGGATTAGCACGGATAAATAACACAGGACAGAAGGCGGAAGTGTAGGGACAGGGCTTGTCCCTGTCCGTGCTTGTCCATGTCCGTTCCGTAGACGGACAACCACAAGGGTTGTCCCTACAGCCTAAGGACAGACCCGAATCACGGACACGGTTCACGGATTTTCCGTGTTTCATCTGTGTGTATCTGTGGCTGAATGGTTACAGATAATTTACCTATAAATCTTCTGCGCCCGTAGCTCAGTCGGACAGAGCAACGGCCTTCTAAGCCGTGGGTCGCAGGTTCGAATCCTGCCGGGCGTGCCAACTAACCTTCAGTACCATTCTGGGGTTGGGGAAAGGAGAAGACTTCGATGGAAAGAAAGTTTAACTTTAATCCAGGACCGGCCACCTTGCCTCTGGAAGTCCTGGTGGAATTACAAAAGAACGTGGTGGACTTCAATTCAATAGGGATGTCTGTGTTGGAAATAAGTCATCGCTCCAAGGGATTTCAAGAGCTGCTGAATACCACTAAATTACTCCTGCGAGAACTGATGGTTATCTCTGAAGATTATGAAATCCTCTTTTTGGGGGGTGGGGCCAGCCTTCAGTTCGCCATGATCCCGATGAACATAGGAGGGAAAGCCGACTATATCATCACCGGCGCCTGGTCGAAAAAGGCCCTGAAGGAAGCAAAAATTATAGGCAATCCTGTGGTTATCGCTACCACGGAAGAGGAAAAATTTCGCCGTATACCCAAACCGGAGGAGATTAAGTTCTCCAGGGATGCGACCTATGTGCACCTCACTTCCAATAATACCATCTTTGGAACCCAATGGTCAACCTTCCCTGAGACCAGCCCTATACCTCTGGTAGCTGACATGTCTTCTGACATCCTTAGCCGAAAGGTGGCGGTGGGAAAGTTCGGCCTTATCTATGCCGGCGCCCAAAAGAATCTTGGTCCGGCCGGTGTGACCGTGGTCATAATCAGAAAGGACCTGGCGGAAAGGTGTCCGGAAACCGTGCCTACTATGCTTAGATATAAAACCCATATGGAAGAAAACTCCCTCTATAATACCCCGCCTGTATTTGCTATCTATGTGGTTAAGCTTGTCCTGGAATGGGTTAAAAGAAAAGGGGGTGTAGAAGGGATTGAAAAAATCAACCGAAAAAAAGGAGGGTTGCTTTACCAGGCTATTGATGAGTCTTCCGGATTCTACCGCAGCACCGTAGATGCTGACAGCCGGTCGCTGATGAATGTAACCTTCAGACTTCCGGATGAAGACCTGGAGCAGAGATTCATTCAGGAGGCGACGGCTTTAGGACTTCACGGCTTAAAGGGACACCGATCGGTGGGCGGAGTCAGGGCCTCTATCTACAATGCCTTCCCCATGGAGGGGGTGGAAAGATTGGTGGGTTTTATGAAGGAGTTTGCTAAGGCTAACCGGTAGAAAGATGAATAAAGCTTCAATAAACTATCAGACTCGACATGTTAGGTAGAAGGATGGAAAATATGAAAGGATTAAAGACAGCGAAGTGTTATATCTTACCTGAGCTTCCTCCACTCCACATTCTCTTCACCCATGAAGATGGTGTAATAGTAAGTCGGTGTTTAGATTTCAGTATTTCAAGTCATGGGGAAGACCTCAAAGAGGCGAAGGAAGCCATAAGTGAGGCCATAATAGAGTATATTGAACATGCTTTTGAAAATAATGGGCTTGATAAATTGATTGACCCGGATTTAGATATATATTGGAATCTATATCGAGAACTGGAACTTAAATCAGAAGCAGAAAATTTCAAGGAGAGATAACTATGGCTATAGAAAGGACATTGGTCAACATTTATTGGTCTGCCTTAGAAAGATCCATCACGGGGGATATTATCAGCATGATCCGATTTATACCCGGGTTAGACACGCAATTGGAAGTCATTGGGGCTGATGTGTATGATTTAACCGTTCCTTTAGCCAGGGACATTTGCAAGACCCTTCCACGAAAACAGCGGGGAGAGAAAAGAGAAATACAGAATAGATTTAAGGAGATGCTTGTCTCTGAAGTAAATTACGACCGAAAAAAATATAACCTGAAGCGGGCCTTCAACCTGGTTATCGAAGGTGAAAATGCGGTTAAAATAGTTAGCCGGTTAATGGGAGATATCCGCTTTAGAAACGGGACCTCTATCTTAGGCCGCTACGGTTTTTTCAAACAGACTACCCTGGGTGAGATTTTAGTCACCGAATTCCCTGCCTCTGCCCCTTCCACCGTCGAAGAAGCTGAAGCCCAGATAGACCTAATCTGGAAGAAATATAAGGCCTGCGGCGGACCGCTGAAAAATTCCATTGTTTATCCTTATGAGCTAAAGGATAAAGTAGATTACAGTGTGGTCATTGTTAAACCTAATGTGTTTAATAATCCCCATGACCCCAGATTAGGCGATGTAATAAATTCGATCTCCCGGGCCGGGATGTATATTATTGGGGCCAAGGTGCAGAGCCTTACCCCGGAACAGGCCATGGAATTTTACCTCCCCCATAAAGGAAAACACTTCTATGATGAGCTGGTAGATTTTATGAGTAACAAGAAATCTTTAGCCTTATTATACGAAGGAGTAAATGCCAGGAAGGAGATAAGAACCGCCGCCTTGAGTGTCGTCCGGGATGCCTATTCGGATGATATCCTGGCCAATACAGTGCACACCTCGGAAACTAAAGAAGATTTCCTGCGAGAGGCGGCCGTGGTTAATTTTGAAGTGAGTGAGTTGATTAGCTAAGGGATGGTTGGCAGCCGAGATATTAGGGCGGTCTCCCGCCGCCACCAAATCATTACAATTTTGAATTTCGGATTTAAAATCTTCAGTCCGCCATCCGCCATCCGCCATCGTAAGGAGGGCAATTAAATGGACCGCTTAAATAGAATAGAGGAGATGGTAGAAGAAAACACCAAATGGATAACAAAATTCCGAGAGGCACAAGAGAAGACTGATGAACAACTTCGGAAAACTGATGAACAACTTCGGAAAACTGATGAAGAGATAAAAGCTATGGCCAGAAAAACTGATGAAGAGATACGTAAGGTTAATAAGTCAGTAGCCGGTATAAGTGATGGCTTTGGAAGAATGACGGAAGGTTTTGCGATTGCCTCCATAGAAGAGGTATTTAAAGGCCTGGGGATATATATTAATAGAACTTTCCCCCGGGCAAGAAGCAGAAAGAATGGGGGTGAATTAGAATTAGACTTGCTTGGTTTAGCTGAAAGCGAGGTTGATAAAAAAGAGTTGGCTATAGTAGTAGAAGTAAAGACATACCTTCGGACAGAAGATGTTAATAATTTTATAGAAGATATCCCCAGGTTTTATGATTTTTTTGAGGAGTATAGGAGTAGAGAGTTAATCGGAGTAATAGCCTTTATGAATTATGCCACCGGAGCCAAGGAATATGCTGAGAAAAACGGTTTCTATCTTCTTTTTTGCTCAGAAGATTTAATGAAACTCTCCAATAAAGAAGGGTTTAAGCCAAAGCTGTGGAGGTATAATCGTCAGTAAGGAATGAGTAGCAGGCATGCCTAAGTCTGAGAAGGCAAAGGCCAAAAAGATCAAGATTGAATAGCTGAAAAGAGGCTTGCTACCCCTTTCTTTCCTTGCCTCTCTGGGTCTCTGCGGTGAATCACTGTCTAAAAAGAGGTGGGCTAAATGGTTCTAATCTGGATATTATCTGCCACTGTCCTGGTTAGCCTTGTTTCATTAATTGGGCTGTTTACTTTTGGAATAAAGACAAAGATTTTTGAGGGGATATTGTTTTTACTGGTGGGATTTGCGGCCGGCGGGTTAATAGGAGGCGCTTTTCTGCATCTTCTGCCTGAGGCCATCGAACAATGCGGCTGTGAGACGGTCTTCTTTTACGCCCTTATGGGGTTCACCGCCTTTTTCCTGATGGAAAGGTATTTTTACTGGAGGCACTGCCACAAAGGGGTCTGTGATATACATACCTTTACCTATCTGAATTTAGTTGGTGATGGGTTGCATAACTTTATTGATGGCCTGATCATCGCCGCCAGCTTTATGACCGATTTCAAATTGGGCATAGTTACTACCCTGGCGGTTATTTTTCATGAGATTCCCCAAGAAATAGGGGACTTTGGAATCCTGGTCTACGGGGGCTTTAGCAAGACCAAGGCCCTCTTCTTTAATTTTATATGCGCCCTTACGGCGGTATTGGGCGCTGTCATAGGATATATCTTATCCGCTATCACAGGAGATATCTCTTTGATTCTGATTTCCTTCACGGCAGGTGGTTTTATCTATATTGCCGCCTCTGATTTAGTACCTGAGCTGCATAGACAGAAGGATACCAAAAGGGCAAATATTGCCTTTCTCGCTTTTATCCTGGGCATTGTCTTTATGGCCTTGACCAAGATGGTGGTATAAGGCCTCTGTGTCTTTGTGCCTTAGTGGCTGAGTAGTTACAGGTTGAAAACCTACAGGAAGAAGATGGAAATATAGGTCAGGTAAGGAAGCCTTTGAAAAGGAGGTATGAAAATGGCAGAAAAAGAAAGGTTGGATATGTTTTGTTACCAATGCTCCCAGACGGCGAAGGGGACAGGTTGTACGGTAAAAGGGGTGTGTGGGAAGGAACCTACGGTGGCCCGATTACAGGATAACCTGTTGTTTGCCATAAAAGGGATAAGCGCCTATTTATACCATGCCAGGGAACTAGGGTATACCGATCCTGAGGTAGATGGGTTCCTGGAGCGGGGCTTCTACTCTACGCTTACCAACGTCAATTTTGACGTGGCAGATTTCGTCCGTCTGGCTGTTGAGGCCGGCGAGATGAACGTGAAGACAATGAAGCTTCTCAAAAAGGCTCACCTTGAGACATACGGCGAACCAGAACCAACCCAGGTGCAAACAGGAACGGTCAAGGGGCATGGAATAATTGCTACTGGCCACAGCCTTAAGGTAACTGAAGAACTGCTCAAACAAACTGAAGGCACCGGCATAAACGTCTATACTCATTCGGAGCTTCTTCCTGCCCATGGGTACCCCGGCTTGAAAAAGTATAAGCACCTGACTGGTAATCTTGGAGGAGCATGGTTTGACCAAAAACAACTGTTCTCAAAATACCCCGTAGCTATACTTGGAACATCAAACTGTGTCTTGATCCCTAGGGAGGAATATCGAGACAGAATGTTTACTACCGGAGTTACGGGGCTACCTGGGGTGCAGCATATCACCGGATATGACTATACTCCGGTAATAGAGAAGGCGAAATCTTTGCCGGAACTGGATGAGGCGGCAGGAGATATTGTCTTAACTACCGGATTCTCCACATCTGTTGTCCTGTCTTTAAAAGACAAGATCAAAGAATTAGTGAAAACAGGCAAGATACGCCGCTTTTTCCTGGTCGCGGGCTGTGATTCACCCCTTAAGAAGGGCCATTACTATCGGGAGTTTGTCCAACGACTGCCGCAAGACACCGTTGTCTTAACTCTTGGCTGTGGCAAGTTCAGGATAAACGACCTGGATCTTGGCGAGATAGACGGCATCCCAAGAATGATTGACCTGGGACAATGCAATGACTCGATTGTGGCCATAGAAATTGCCGGAGCTTTGGCTGACCTATTCGGCGTAGGGATAAATGAGCTTCCCCTTACTTTAGTTCTTAGCTGGATGGAACAAAAAGCGGTGGCTATCCTTTGGAGTCTGCTGTCCCTCGGGATCAAAGGCATATATGTGGGCCCCATCCTCCCTGCCTCGGTGAATGACGACATCCTGAAGGTCTTGAGCGAAAACTACGATTTACACCTTATCGGTGAACCGGAAGAAGACATTAAGCAGATGGGGTAGGAGGCCGCCCTATGATGATATTAGGCCTAAACGGCAGTCCGAGAATAGGCGGAAATACAGATATTTTACTGGAGAATGCCTTATCCGGAGCTAAAGATAAAGGGGCTAAAGTAGAGAAGGTTATCCTGAATACCCTTAAATTCTCACCCTGTCAGGAATGTGAAAATATTCGAAGGGTAGGTGTCTGCCAGATAAAAGATGATATGCAGATTCTTTATCCAAAGATTGAAAAGGCAGAGGCGATAATTTTGGCCTCACCTATCTTCTTTGGCAGCCTCAGCGCTCAGACAAAGATGATGATAGACCGCTTTCAATGTGTCTGGGCCGCCAAAAAGACTCGCCCCCTAGAGAAAAAAAAACCGGGTGCGTTTCTATGCGTGGAGGCAACTACCAGGAAAGATTTTTTTGATAACGCCAGATCTATCGTTAGAAATATCTTTGCGGTTATGGATGTAGCTCTTAAGGAAGAACTCCTTTGTTCTGGAGTTGAGGAAAAAGGAAGCATCAGAGAGCATCCCGATGTTTTAAAAAAGGCCTTTGAATTAGGTTCAAGGATTGCTTCTGATGGACGGGTTTAGGGTTTGTTCATCGCCCCCGATTTATCCGAGAGGCTTCAATAAAAGGAGGCGCCACAATGACCGTCAGCTATAAAGAGCTGGGGCTGGTTACTACCAGAGGTATGTTTAGCCGGGCTATGGAAGGCAAGTTTGCGGTTCCTGCCTACAACTTCAATAATATGGAACAGTTGCAGGCGATTATTCGGGGGTGTATTGAGAGTGATTCACCGGTTATCTTGCAGGTGTCCAGCGGCGCCCGCCAGTACGCCAATTCAACTTTGTTGCGTTACATGGCTATGGGGGCAGTCCAGATGGTTAAGGAGAGTGGAACGAGGATACCCCTGGTTTTGCATCTTGATCATGGAGACACCTTTGAGCTATGTAAGTCTTGCATTGATAGTGGATTTAGTTCAGTAATGATCGACGGCTCTCATCACCTTTATGAGGAAAACATCCGTCTGACTAAAGAGGTAGTAGCATATGCCCATTCTAAAGGGGTGGTGGTTGAAGGTGAGCTGGGGGTTTTAGCCGGGATTGAAGACAAGGTGAAGGCGGAGAAGAGTACATACACACGGCCTGAAGAGGTGGAGGACTTTGTCTCCCGGACGGGTGTTGATTCCCTGGCTATCTCTATTGGGACAAGTCACGGGGCGTATAAGTTCAAGCTTAAGCCTGGTGAGGAGTTGCCGCCTTTGCGGTTTGATATACTGGAGGAGATCGAAAAGCGGTTGCCAGGATTTCCGATTGTCTTGCACGGCGCCAGTTCCGTCTTGCCGGAGTATGTGAACATGATCAATCAATATGGCGGCCACCTTGAGGGGGCGGTTGGCGTGCCTGAAGACCAATTGCGCCGAGCGGCTAAGAGCGCTGTCTGTAAGATCAATATTGATACTGACGGACGTCTGGTGGTCACGGCGGTGATCCGGAAGGTATTGGCGGAAAACCCAAAGGAATTTGATCCCAGGAAATATCTCGGCCCAGCGCGGGAAGAGCTGATTAAGATGATTAAACGCAAGAACAGAGAAGTCCTGGGCTCAGCGGGGCATGGATCGGCAATCGGGGATCAGTAATCGGTGATCAGTAATGACCGCATAATCGGTGAAATCTGGTTTCCTCTTTTTGGACGGTTGAGTAGTGCCTGCTCAAATTGTATCTACTCAAAATCAAGTTGAGAACTTTTGCAGGCACGTAATTCATTTCTATAATTGTTGTCTAAAAGCAGAATTACAGGAGATGCTGTCCGCCTGAAGAAACTTTACGAGAGTTTGTTCACAAAAATAGAATCGAAGGGTTTTATTCAAGAAAGCAAAGGTGTGCAATGATCTGTTCGGTAGAAGCCCTACGCTATCGCTGTTTAAGATATATAGAGAAAGACCTCAGGAATTTTCATATCCTGGTCGGTCCTAACGCAAGCGGTAAATCAACCTTCCTTGATGTAATTTCATTTTTAGGAGATATTGTCAGCGACGGCCCCGAGGCCGCAGTCAGGAAAAGAACTCCAACCTACAATGATTTAATATGGCTTAAACAGAGAGACTCTTTTGAGCTTGCGATTGAGTTGAATATTCCTGAAAAATACCACCAAATAATCGGAAGGATCGGCAATGCAAGATATGAAATTGCCGCAGGGAAAATTCCTGAAACCGGCGAGTTCGGTATTTTAAGCGAGATAGTGTGGTTTAAGCCTGAGCAGCAGCTTGAAAAGAGACAGTTGCAATTTTTTCCGAATCCGCAAGAACCACCGGCAACAATTGTCGTAAGTGGGACCAAAAAAAACTGGAAGAAAATTGTAAATAAGGTCAAGGGCGGCAACGATAATTTTTATGCTGAAACTAAGGGCTTTGACCATGCCTTCAAACTTGGGCCGCAAAAATCCGCGCTCGGTAATTTACCCGAAGATGAAAATAAGTTCCCGGTAGCTACGTGGCTCAAGAGAACGTTGCTTGAAGGGATTCAGACCTTAATGCTCAACAGTGAAATGATGCGAAAACCGAGCCCGCCCGGAATGCCCAGGTATTTCCGTACCGACGGCTCTAACTTGCCGTGGGTCGTCGATAGGCTAAAGAAAGAATATTCCGACAAGTTTAACGACTGGATAGAGCATTTGCGTACGGCGCTGCCTGACCTCGAATATATAAAAACTGTTCTCAGGGAAGAAGACAAACACCGCTACATCGTCCTTAAATATAAGAGCGGTCTTGAAGTCCCCTCGTGGATGGTGTCCGACGGCACCCTGAGAATGCTGGCCCTTACCATCCTGGCATATTTGCCGGACATTGAAGGCACCTTACTGATCGAAGAACCGGAGAATGGGATTCACCCTAAGGCGATAGAGACTGTATTTCAATCCCTCTCGTCGGTATATAATGCGCAGGTCCTGATCGCAACGCATTCGCCTGTAATCATAAGTGTGGCGAATTTAGAAGATATATTATGCTTTGCAAAATCAGAAGAGGGCGCGGTGGATATTATTTCCGGCTCGCAACATCCTGACCTTAAAGAATGGAAAGGCGAAACCCCACTCGATATCCTGTTTGCTTCCGGTGTTCTCGGATGAAAGACCTCATCGTTCTTGTCGCAGACAAAAACATGGAATTTGCCGTTAAGGGTCTTCTGAAAAGGACTGAAGCCTTAAACATCAGAAATATCGGGATGGTTCACTTTACTGTGAAAGCTTGCGGCTGAGAGGTAGGGTGGGCACCGCCCACCAAAAAGGCGTAGATGGCGAACAGATTGGTGGGTAATGTCCACCCTACTTCTGCGGAAGGTTAACCGCGCCTAAAGTTTCACAAGAAAATGGATGATTTTGAACCGTCCCGGAAATTGCCTTGTCTAAGGACCAATGGGGCATTGATGTACCATCTTGTAGAGTCAAGGCCAAGAGTCCAACATTTGGTGATATTGGTCTCTTCTTCTATAAAAAGAGCACCACCCGTAATTATTAC
>JBFMHI010000018.1 GCA_040753085.1 bacterium
CAGGTTAGCTCCAGAGGAGCGACATGTTTGTAGAATATATCTCTCATAACAAATTAGCTCCAGAGGAGCGATCTGTTTATTCTCTTTCTTACCTTCTCACCCTCTATTGGGGGATATTTGTATAAACTTATTTCACAGGTCGACAGAATTCGTTAAATAACCTCATGTCGCGTCAACAGTCTCATATCCTTGGTCAAAATAAGGCCTGGTTCATCGCCCCGAATAAATCCAAAATTTTATCTTGACACCTTAGTTGATCTATGCTAAAGTATAATTGTTTACCATAGAGTCCCAGAGACTGCCGAAAAAATCTGCCGGCTAAGACCGGCTTTATTCTTGGTGTCCTTGGCGCCTCTGAGGTAAATTAGAAAGCTGGTGTAGCTCAGTAGGTAGAGCAAGTGATTTGTAATCACTAGGTCGGGGGTTCGAATCCCTTCACCAGCTCCAGTAACAATTATCGACCTTCTTCATCGTGGGGGCCGCTCACGGATTAATCGCGAATTGCGGATCGCGAATTGCGAATTAAAAGATAGATTAGCGATTCGAAAAATGGCCGAAATAATGAACATCGCCTTAATGGTTAATGGGGAGGTACCCTAGCGGCCAACGGGGGCAGACTGTAAATCTGCTGGCTATGCCTTCGGAGGTTCGAATCCTCCCCTCCCCACCATTCCTTATTCTTAACCACGACGTGTCCAAAAACTGCTGAGATCAAACTCGAAGAGTCATTAGTAGCGCCCGGCAGAAGTTCCCCCCTGGCTTCTAAAGCTCCTCAAACCGAGGGGAAATTTCCGCCGAGCTGTATTAGGTGGAGAGACACTTCTATCTCGGGTTATAGTATTCCCCCCTCTGGATAATCCAGTATCTGGGCCTTAATCTTATCACCTGTCTTTAAGTAACTAACCTCGCTGGGAAGGACAAGCAGGGCATTGGCCTTGACCATAGAACTTAAGATACCTGATCCCTGGGGACCAGTAGTCCGGGCATAATATTGACCATCTTTTTTCTCTATCACACCCCGAAGATAGTTCCTACGCCCTGGTTTCTTTTTAATCTCTTCGCAAAGCTCTGCTTCTATCTCTGGTTTTTTCAAGCACTTACGGCCGGCCATCTTCCGCATCGCCGGTCGGACAAATTGTTCAAAGACGACTAAAACCGAGACCGGATATCCGGGCAAACCAAAAACCGGCTTCTCCTTGACAAGGCCAAAGGCAAGGGGTTTGCCCGGTTTCATGGCCACCTTCCAAAACTTCATTTCTACTCCTAAATCAGCTAAGACACCCTTGACCAGATCGTAATCTCCTACAGAGACCCCTCCAGAAATAACCAGCATATCACTTGATCCCAGTCCTTGCTCAATCTGATTCTTTATTTTGACTTCATCATCCGGGGCAATGCCCAGGAGAACCGGGATACCCCCGTATCGAACAACCTGGGCATAGAGGGAATATCCGTTAGAATTACGGATCTTCCCCGGGCTTAATTCTTGATCTATGTCGACCACCTCATCACCGGTAGACAGGATGGCCACCCGCGGTTTCCGGACACAAAAGACCGACCTCTTCCCCAGAGAAGCCAGCATACCTACTTCAGCCGGCCGGATGAGGCTGCCTTTGGAAAGAACCAACTCGCCTCCGGCCACATCCTCGCCGGCCTCCCGGACGTTTTCCATAGGGGATACTTTTCTAATGAGCTTAACCTTCCCATCCGTCCTTTCAGTATACTCAACCATAATTACCCCATTGGCGCCGGCCGGAAGAGGGGCGCCGGTCATTATTCGCGTCGCCTGACCGGAAGAAAGCGGTTTTTTCGGGAGAGACCCGGCTGGGATATCCTCGACTACCTCCAGATAAACAGGACTCACTTCCGAGGCTTCCACTGTATCAGCCGTAATAACCGCATAGCCGTCCATCGCTGAACTTCTAAAAGGGGGAATATCCATCTCGGCATAAATCTCCTCAGCCAAAGTCCGATCCAGACAATCTAAGATACCTACTTCCTCCGGATCCAGAACCCTGATATGATCGAGGATTATCCCCAGGGCTTCCTCAACTTCTATCATACTTCCATCCTCCTTCTGTAAAAATCTCTCTGGCCACCTTCTTATCTACATTATAATAGATGTAGCCGCTTTTGTCCAAAGTTTTTTTCGCCTTACAAACTTCTGACGGAGGTGCGGATGGGCTGGGGACGTAGATAAGAAACATAAAAAACGGCGAGATGAGAGGGGTGAGATGAAGGACGGGGAAATGGGAAAAGTTCTTATGGATAAGGGCGATTTTCATTTAACAACGCTCAATGTAAACCGGAGTTCATTGGCATGGAACATGAACGTAAAGTGCTTTTCGTAGACATGCGGAGAAATGGCGTAGATAAACCTGGGAATAACGGAGATCAAAGATTTGCCAAACACGATCCTCTTCTCAACGATCTTGAATCTCACGTCCGAGTAAAAGTTGCTGTGGCCTGTATCCTCGGTAAAATATTCGAAAGAGTCAACCGTCCAACCATCTCTCTGCTTTTATATATATGCCACAACTTTGCCGAAAAAAAAACTTGAACATCGAGTTCAAGAAACCGGGTGCCTGGTCACCCGGGGGAGGTTTTGGGATAAGCTCTTAATCAGCGTAGCGGCCAAAGAGGGGCTGTCCAGAAATTTATCTTTAAGTCCGGTCCAGAACCCCCTCACCTGCCGGCTGTGAACAAAATATCTCTCCAGAAAATTTATCGACTTTAAAATAAGGGCTTCATCTACGGGTCGGTTTGTTTTTAGGGCCAGGGTGAGGCTGTAAAAACGGATAAAGACATAATAGATGACCAAAAAGAGGTAGCTTCTTACTACTTCGGGCAAAATAGTGAGATGCTTGCCCAGGAGTTTGATCTGAAAGTATCTTTCCAGAATAGGTGTAAGCGCCGGGAGAGAAGGTTGATAAAGATTAGAGTAGGCTTGATAATAGATCGTTTCGCCTGATAGGCCGGATAAATTCTTGAGAAGGAAACTAATCCCCTCGTTTAAATCACGGCTATAAAAAAGAGACCATGGTGGATGACTGAATTCTAACCTGGTCTTAAGAAAGGTTTCCAGAAAGGAGAATTGTATATAGATGGAAGGAGGGATGTCCCTTATCCGGGTGAATAAATTTTTATAACCTTCTTCCCTCTGACGAACCAGATAAGCCTCCAGTAGAGAACCGCCCAACCTCTCTTTAACGATTTCCTGCAACAGAAAGTCCCCCATAACTAATCTTTCCTCAAAGGAGTATTCCGGACGGATTAATATATCTAACAGTGATGACTCAAGCCTGAGATATTCCTCCCACGAAAAAGAAAAGGACTCCATCAATGATAAGCTGGTATCTTTGGGTAAGGAAAAGTTAGGCTCCTCCGTTTTTCCCATTCGGAGAGGAGCTTTATCCTTCAGATAATTCAGAACCGCCGGACAGGCAAAAGAAACGGTCAGGAATACCCCTTTAGGCGTAAAGACCGCCCCTCGTGGAAATTCCTGGCAGATCCTGGGTTTGGCTTCCGGGCCTAATCCTTTATGAATAAGACAAAGATTGTTTTGATCAAGAAAGACACAATGGCCTTCCACCCGATTTAAAACCTGAACCTCTTTTCCTCTTTCATCTTCGAGGGTGGTAAAAGGGGGGTATGGTATAAGGGGGTTGCCTTCAAGCCGGGCTTTTAACCTGGCCAGGCTATTTTCATCGAGGGGGATAGCCCCTAACCGGCAACAATCACCGCAACACTGGCATTGAACTCGGGCTACTATATCCGGGAAAAAAACAGGGGCCATTATAGCCTCATCTCCTTCAGTCTTCAGCCTTCAACCTATCTACAAGATACCCCATTCCCTCCCCTTTGTCAAGGTCTTTTATCTATCTGCCAGACCAGAGTTAGCAAGGCATCGAGAAATTTTCGAAATATGGAAAAGATACCTCGGTGACTATAATTTTCCTTGACAGAATGGGGGGAAGATATGATATAATGAAACATAAAGGAGGAAATGAAAAAAGATGTTTGAACGTTTTACGGAACGAGCCAGAAGGGTCCTGGGATTAGCTCAGGAAGAGGCCAAGAGATTAAATCATAATTACCTGGGCACCGAACATATCCTCCTTGCCCTGCTCAGAGAAGGGGAAGGGGTAGCCATCGAGGTGCTGCACAACCTAGCCATTGACCCGGAGCGGCTCAAGATTGAAGTGGAAAAGGTTGTTCCCAAGGGAAGCGGCATGCTCACCCTGGGGGATGTTCCCTTTACTCCCTACGCTAAGCGGGTTCTGGAATTAGCGGTAGAAGAGGCCAGGAGCTTAAATCATAACTATGTCGGCACTGAACACCTTTTACTCGGCTTAATCAAGGAAGGAGAAAGTGTGGGCGCCAGAGTCCTTATTCAATTTGGGGCCGACCTGGATACCGTCCGGAAAGAGATTGCTAACTTGCTGGGCGGGGTTGTTTCTTCTGGCGCTCCAACAAAGAAACCGAAGACTACTACCCCGGTGCTGGACGCCTTTTCCAGAGACCTGACTCAATTGAGCAAGGAGGATAAACTTGATCCGGTGGTTGGCCGTAAAGATGAAATTGACCGGGTCATCCAGATCCTTTCCAGGAGAACCAAAAATAATCCGGTCTTAATAGGTGAGCCGGGTGTAGGCAAGACAGCCATTGTGGAAGGGTTAGCCCAGCGAATCGTCAGCGGACAAATTCCGGAGGTCCTGGCTAACAAGCGGGTCGTTTCTCTGGATCTGGCGGGTCTGGTAGCCGGGACCAAATACAGGGGTGAATTCGAAGAAAGGTTAAAGAGGGTAGCTAACGAAATCAGGCAGTCTAACGAGGTTATTCTCTTTATCGATGAGATACACACCCTGGTTGGCGCCGGAGCAGCCGAAGGGGCCATTGATGCCGCCTCTATTCTTAAACCGGCCCTGGCCAGGGGTGAACTCCAGTGTGTCGGGGCGACTACCCTGGATGAATACACCAAGTATGTCGAACGCGATGCCGCCCTGGAACGTAGATTCCAAACCATTATGGTGGATGAGCCCAGTGTTGAGGAGACAGTCCAGATACTAAAAGGTCTTAGAGATAGATATGAGGCCCATCACCGGGTAAAGATCACGGATTCAGCCATTGAAGCCGCGGCCAAGCTTGCCCATCGTTATATCTCCGACCGCTTTCTCCCGGATAAGGCTATTGATCTGATCGATGAGGCCGGCGCTCAGGCCAGACTGGCCACCACTACTCTCCCCCCTGATATGAAGGAAATAGAGCGCGAGCTTGAACAGGTAACTAAAGAAAAAGAGGCCGCCATCAGGTCCCAAGAGTTTGAAAAGGCGGCCTCCCTGCGGGATAAGGAACGATTGCTTAAAAATAAACTAGAGGAAACAAAAAAGGAGTGGCAGAAGAAGCACTCTACCGTTGAAGCGGATATTACGGAAGAAAGTATTGCTAATGTCATCTCCAAGGCCACGGGTATTCCTCTCTTCAGGTTAGTAGAAACGGAGACAGAACGGTTATTAAGGATGGAAGAGGAGCTTCATAACCGGGTCATCGGACAGGATGAGGCCATTTCTGCCATATCCAGGGCCTTGCGTCGGGCCAGAACCGGTCTGAAGGACCCCAGACGGCCGACCGGGTCATTTATTTTCCTTGGCCCGACCGGTGTAGGCAAGACAGAACTGGCTAGGGCTTTGGCCGAATTCCTTTTCGACGATGAAGAGGCCCTCATTCATATTGATATGTCTGAATTTATGGAAAAGTTCGCCGTCTCTCGATTAGTCGGGGCGCCGCCGGGATATGTCGGCTATGAAGAGGGAGGTGAATTGACGGAAAAGGTAAGGCGTAAACCTTATTCCGTTATCCTCCTGGATGAGATCGAGAAGGCCCATCCTGACGTTTACAATATCCTCCTTCAGGTTTTTGAGGACGGTCATCTGACTGATAATCTCGGCCACACGGTTAATTTCAGAAATACAGTGGTTATTATGACTTCCAATATCGGCGCCCGGCAGATTGCCGCTAAATCCAGTCTGGGATTTCGAACCGCCGAGGTTGACCAGAGCCATGAAAAGATGAAAGAGCGGGTCACTTCGGAGATGAAAAAGATATTCACCCCGGAATTCTTGAATCGAATCGATGAAGTCATTGTCTTCCATGCCCTGGGTGAAGATGAAATCAAACAGATTATTCATCTGATGATAGAGCGGTTAAACGAACGGCTGGCTGAGCAGGAGTATGAACTTGAACTTACTCCCCAAGCGATTGATTTCCTGGCAGAAAAAGGTTTTGATCCTACTTATGGGGCCAGACCTCTTCGGCGGGCTATTCAGAAATACATTGAAGACCCCTTGTCTGAGGAAATACTCAGGCAGAAGTTTAAATCGGCGTGTAGTATCCTGGCAGATAATGACCCTCAAGATGATAGATTGATCTTCTCTCAAATTGAGGCTAAGAAAGAAAAGGCAGAAGAAAAACCCAAGACCAAAAAGAAGAAGGTGAAAAAAGAATGAATTTAGCCGTGGCCGTCTATGAGAAGTTGAAGCCTAAAATAGGGGAAGATGGAGCAAATGCGATCGTTGATTATGTGGATTCAAAAATCGAAGAGACCGCGGTAACTAAATTGGACCTGATGACAGTTGAGAATAATCTCGGAACTGAGATACAAAAGGTTGAGAATAATCTTGGAGTTGAAATACATAATCTCAGAACTGAGATACAAAGGGTTGAAAATAAGCTTGAAGCTGAAATACAACAACTTAGGACTGAAATGAGCAGTATGGAAAGCCGTCTGAAGGCGGAAATAGAGATCAAGATAAAAGATATTGAATGGAAGATGAAGGCCTATTTCCTGGCCTTAGTAACCTTGATGGTGATAACTAATCCTAAAGTCCTGGATATATTAGCCAGGCTGCTGGGAATTATCAAGTAGGATGGTTAGGCAAAAAGCCGGATCATCAAGTAGAGATAAAAATGGACACAAAGATCAAGTTAACGTCAAAGATTAAACAGACAGGGGTTATAATCCTGGTAGGATTACTTTTCACCTCGGCTGCCTTGGCCCTCGAACCACAGGATGAATTTGATTTTGCCAGAGGACTTTTTAGAGACGGGGGTTATGAACTGGCGGCGAAACGTTTTCAATTCTTCCTGCAGAATTTTCCGCGACATGAGTTGGCCGCTGAGGCCCAATATTATCTGGGCGAATGTTTTTATCTTCAGGAGCGGTATGAAGACGCCTTAAGGCAGTACCGGCGGCTGGTTGAAGTCTATATGGAAAGCAACCTTAAATCCAGCGGACTTTCCAGGATGGGGGATTCGCTCTACCAACTCGGTCAGATGCAGGAAGCTATTACGGTGTATTCCAGGGTAACCCAGGACTTTCCCGAATCATCTTCAGCGGCCAAGGCTTTATACCAGATGGGCGAATGCTATTTTGCCCTGGCTGAGTATGAAAGAGCCAAAGAATTTTATAACCAACTTATTGCCCGCTATCCAAAAAGCGACTACCTTGATTATGCCCACTATTCTCTGGGGCGAAGTTTTTATGCCCAGGGAGAGTTTCTTGAGGCTATCCCGCCATTTTCTAAGGTGATTACCTTGACCAAATTCGAAGACCTGGCTGGTGAGGCCCAATACTATATTGGTCGCTGCTGGTTTGAAAGGGACAAATTAGCCGAGGCGGAAACTGAGTTCAGAACCTTGTTGACCCAATACCCTAAACATCGATTTGCCGCTGAGGCCCAATTTATGATTGGTCAAAGCCTTTTTAAGAGAAAAGAATTTGCCTCAGCCGCTAATGAATTTAACTTCCTCCTGAAAAGATTCCCTGATTCTAAATGGGTAACCGAGGCCCAGTACCGGTTAGGCGAAAGTTACTACCAATTGGAGAATTATCCGGCTGCTATTACGGCTTACCAAAAGGTAGTCATTACGGCCCCTTCAAGTAAATTTGCACCCTATGCCCTTTATGGCATAGCCTTTTCTCATTACCAATTATCAAGTTTCGCCCTGGCCATTCCGGCCTTTAGACAATTGATCACTGATTATCCTGAAAGCCCCCTGGTAGATAGGGCCTATCTTCAATTAGGCAGGGCTTATGAAGCGGCCGGAAAACAAAGCGAGGCTAAAAAAGTTTATCACACTATTGTCCACAGCTATCCGACCTCTAACTGGCATTCAGAGGCGGGCTTTGCCCTGGCTAACATCCTCTATGCTGAAGGGGAATATGATACGGCTGCCCTAACTTACTCTCAACTCCTGGAACACGATCCGGACTTTGACAAGCGTGATGAGGTTCTTTACCGGTCAGGTTGGGCTTATTATAAGAGCGGCAACTACGCCGGAGCCGTGGAGGCATTTGATCGGTTGCTAACCGCTTATCCTGAAAGCCACCTTATTGGCGCCACCCAGCTAATGAGGGGAGAGGCTTATTTTCAGAAGGGGGAGTTCGAGCCGGCCAGGACGGCTTATCAACAAGTCTTAGAGAATTTCCCTGAGAGTGAATGGGCGCTCAATGCCCAGTATGGCCTGGCCTGGTCTTATTATCAGGAGGAAAAATGGGAGAAGGCTGTCCCCGAGTACCAGGCCGTGCTTTCTAAATATCCGGATTCACCCCTGGTGATTGAGTCTCTTTATGCCCTGGGCGATTGCTATTTCAATTTAAAGAAATATAAATTGGCCAGGGAATCTTACCAGGAGATAGTCTCGAAGTTTCCGGCGAGTTCGATGGCCTCTGACGCCCAGTATCAAATTGGATGGGGATTTTATAAAGAGGAAGATTTTGTCAGGGCCAGAGGGGCCTTTTCCAAACTGATCACCGAATATCCGGAAAGTGATAAAATCCCGGCCGCCCAGTACTGGCTCGCCTGGTCCCATTTTAGACTTTCCCAATTTGAGGAGGCCATAACCAACTTTACTAAGGTGGTCTTAAATTACCCGGCCTCTTCCTTTGCCCCCGAGGCCCAATATCGGATCGGAGATGCCTTATATAACCAGGGACGATATAAAGCGGCCCAGGCCGAGTATGAGAAGGTAATTAAAAATTACCCCAAATCTTTGGAACTGGTCAAAGACGCCTCTTACCAGATCGGATATTGCCTCTACCAGATGAATCGTCTCGATGAAGCCATTACCGTGTATAAAGATTTGGTCAAAAAATATCCTAAGGAAAATGTCCAGCTTAATGCCGATATTCAATTTAAAATAGCCGAAGCCTATTATACTCAAAAGAAATATAAAGAAGCGGTAACCGAATTCAGGCTCTTGATCACCCGGTTCCCTAAAAGCCTTCCTTTTATTGATGGCCTCTATTGGTTGGGCCGCTCCTATCTGGAACTGAAGGATTATCCCCAGGCCGTGGATACCTTTAGACAACTGGTGAAGGAGGCTCCCAAATCAGAGTGGGCCGCCGAATCTCAGTTTAGAATAGGCACCTCCCTGGCGAAACAAAGGAGATTCGCTGAGGCTGTTCCTGAATTTCAAAGAGTGGTTCAAGATTACTCTTCCCGGGAAGATTTAGTAGTGGATGCCTTATTAAATATTGCCGATTGTTACCAGGAGCAAAACGATGAAAATGCCGCTCAACGTATTTACCAGCAACTTATGGTTCAATTTCCCAATACCGAGGGGGCCAACCTGTCCAGGCTGCAGCTTGGATTACGCCATCATAACCAGGGAGACTTTGATAAGGCGGAGCTTTTCTATCGGCAGGTGATAAGTGATCCCAAAGCCCCGGCCAAATTAGCTACGGAGGCCCAATATCGGCTTGGTGAAAATTTCCTGGCTCAAGGAAAGTTGGATCAGGCCATTGTGGAATATCTAAAGGTAGTTTATCTCCACCCGGAAATAGTGGAGTGGGCCGCTAATGCCCAATATCAGGCGGCCCTTATCTATGAACGACAGCGTGATTGGGGAAATGCCAAAAGACTCTACCAATTGATTGTCAATACCCCGCAATATCAGAAACTGGAGCACTTTAAGCTGGCCCAGGAACGCCTCTTTGTGCTGGAGAAAAAGTGAGGTGGGAAAATAATGAATTTAGCTGTTGCCGTTTATGAGAAGTTAAAACCCAAAATAGGGGAAGATGGGGCAAACGCCCTCCTTGATTATGTAGATTCGAAAATCGAAGAGACCGCGGTAACTAAGTTGGACCTGACTAAGACTGAAAATAATCTGGGAGTGGAAATACATAATCTGGGTAGTAAGATCCAAGGGCTTGAAGGCAAGCTTGAAGTGGAGATACAGGGTGTTAAATCTGAAATAAAAGGGCTTGAAGGCAAGCTTGAGGCTGAGATACAAAGAGTTGAAGGCAAGCTCGAAGCTGAGATACAAGGTATTAGATCTGAAATCCAAAGGCTTGAAGGCAAGCTTGGTACTGAGATAAAAAGGCTTGAAGACAAGCTTGATGGGGCGATCCAACAACTTAGGGCTGAAATGAGAGAGATGGAAGCTCGCTTGAGGGTTGAGATAAGAGATGTCCAGTGGAAGACGAAGCTTTATTTTGGGGCTATTGCGGCCTTGATAATCATCACCAATCCCAGGGTTATGGATATGTTAGCTAAGTTGCTTGGGATCATCAAGTAGCTTCCCTCGCGCCATCGGTAACTATTCAGCCATACAAAAAGAAGTAACCGTTCAGCACATGATGCTGGATGCTCGATGCTCGATCCTCGATGCTCGATCTTCGATGCTGGTAAAGGATCCAGTATCCAGGATCGAGCATCGAGCATCGAGTTTGTGCCTTAGTGGCTGAACGCTTACTTATTTTTTATCGGTGCCGTTTGGGAGAATCTGGGTAATCGGTGTTCCAAATGAGGGCGGAGCAGTTACCGTAAGCGTTTGTATAGTCAGAAGTTAGGAGATGAAGATACGATGGAGTCAAGAAAGCTAAGACAAATAAACTCAAAACCCAGGGTCTCCCTGAAGTGGGTGCGAAACCTGAAACTTAAGGTATTAGTAGCCACCGGAATTTTGCTCTTTATTACCTTTTCCCTAACCTGGGCCCAAGAAAAAGAAGAAAAGCCGACGCTTAAACTTCCCGAAGTAGAGATTGTGGGGGAAGATAAATCGAAATTAAAACGGGAGAAAGGAGAAATAGAGAAACCATCTCTGCCTGAATCACCCCTGCCTTGGCCGGAAGAGACCATTCAGCCTGAAGAGGAAGAGCCTGTTACCTCTTTGAAACCACCTCCCTATGACAAAATCAGTGGGGGGAAAAAGAGAGATGAGCGGCCGCCTATTTCAGCCCTTTCATCCTTTAAACTCTCTTATGATAGTCTTAATACCCTTTATTATCAGTATGTCTATGGGCAACAAACCAAGCAAACCAACTACCTTCTGACTATGGAGAGGAAAAGATCAGATGGGTTTTCTTGGCACGATCGGGCAAATTTTGACCAGTTTAGCCGGGATCGGTTAGCCGGTGATATAAGCTTTTATCTTAATCGTGGTAACCTGTCTGCCGAGATGACTTACCTGGGAGAAGATACATTTTTGCCCTATCCTGACAAGGAAGATCAGGAGAAAGTTAAGGCTACCTCTATCACCTTAAGCGGACAAATCTACACCTCTGACAGAGCCGACCTTACTTTTAGAACTTACTTTCACGAATCCCTATTTTCAGGAGAGGAGGATTCCGATAACCGGCTTATTGGAGCTGATCTTGGGTATCACACCTACTGGCTGCCGGCTCAAAATCCTCTTTCTCTCGGGTTAAGAGCCTATCAAGACAAAGTATCGGATGGAGACGAGCGATTCTACACCTTCCTCTATGCTGAAAGCAACTCTTTTCTGATCAAGCCTTTTCTTTTTGATATTGGGCTGGAGCTGAATGGTAGTGACCAAGAGGCCCTGGAGCAGATCGATTTTCTCATTCGGTTCTCTTCACCATGGGGAGAAAAAGTGACCTTGTTTGCGGCGGCTGAGAGGGAGCTCCATATCCCGACTTATGGAGAACTATATGTCGAGTCCAAATATTGGCGGGTTAATCATGAAATCGAGCCTGAGCGGATAATGAAATACCAGTTGGGCGCTCACCGTCAGTTGACAGAAACCTCCTCCCTTAAGGCCACCCTCTTTATCAAGGATGTCGAAGATCTCATCATCTGGCGTGAAGACAGGGATCAGCTCTACAAACCGGAAAATATGGAAGAGGCGCTGCTTTGGGGCGGTGAATTGAATCTTACTCACACCATAGCCAACCGGTTTATTCAGACCCTCCATTACCAATATACGGAAGCGGAAGGCAAAGAGAAAGACGATCATATCCCGCATCTTCCGGTCCATAAGGGGGAGTTGCAGGTTGGATACAACGATGGTGAACTGAGGATTGAGCTTGGGGGGGAATATGTAAGCCATCGTTACGCTGATATAGGAAAGGAAAAGCTGGATTCCTATATGCTTCTTAATGTCCTGATATCGGAAAAGCCGGGCCGGAATCTGACTCTCTTTATGGAGGGAGAAAATCTACTTGATGAAGAAGATGCATTGGAACGCCAAGATTACCCCCTGCCGGGACTACAGGTGCGGGCCGGGGTGACGGTTAAGTTTTAGGAAAGGAGGCAAAATATGTTATCTATCTTAATCAAGGGTGGTTGGTTGATGATACCCATCCTAATGTGTTCCATTATTGCCCTGACCCTTGTGATAAATCGAGCCTATATATTATATCGAGCCAGACGGGATACGGAGCGAATTCTACCCAAGTTAAAGGAATTTCTTAAAGAAGGACGTAAGGTGGAAGTTCTTTCAACCTGTGAGAGAAATCCTTCTCCTTTGACTCACATCTTAAAGGCCGGCCTCCTTAAGATAGACCGGGGAATAGAAGAAGTGAAAGCAGCCATGGAAGGGGCCTCGGCCGCGGCGGTGCTTGATCTGGAAAGATACCTGAGTGGTCTGGCTACCATTGCCCATATCTCTCCTTTGTTAGGGCTGCTGGGCACAGTTACAGGTATGATTAGAGCCTTTATGAAGGTAGAGCAGTTAGCGGGAAAAGTGGATGCCTCGGTTTTAGCCGGAGGAATTTGGGAGGCATTAATTACTACGGCGGCCGGCCTGACCGTAGCCATCCCCACGGTCGTAGCCTATAATTATCTGGTTAACCGCGTTAATAGCCTGGTGCAGATAATGGAAACCGAATCAACCGAGTTAGTTGATATCTTAGGAAAGGAGTAACTAGTCAGTAGTTACGGGAAGGAAACTAAGAAGTGAAGTTTAAGCGAGTTAAGATTAAAGAAGCCGGACTTGACATCACCCCACTGATAGATGTAGTCTTCTTACTTTTGATCTTCTTTTTACTATCTTCTTCTTTTATTATGCAGCCGGGGATCAAGGTAAAGCTTCCGGAAGCAACCACTGACGATATAAAAACAAAAAAGGATATCTTTGTTACCATCGCCCGGGACGACACCTACTTTCTAAATGAAGAATCCATATCTTTAGCCGCTCTTCCAGACAAATTAAGGGTTCTGGCCGCCAAAGAGGCTGATCAACTTCTTATTATTAAAGCCGACCGGGAAGTAAAGCATGGACGGGTAGTCGAAGTGATGGATATAGCCAAAAAAGCAGGTATTGACCGCCTGGCTATCGCCACCGAGCCGAAAAAGGCATTGTAGCCCATAGCCGAATGCTGGATGCTCGATGCTCGAGCATCGAGGATCGAGCATCGAGCATCGAGGTTGTGTCAAGGTCAGTGATCAGTAAATTGAAAGAATCTCTCCCACCAGCTTAGTTCCTTAACCTTCTTATGTGGCTGGATTAAACCGGCTATTTCTTCTTCCTCTATTCTAGCCAGAGATAAAGAAAGGCCTTCTTCATTAAGACCACAGGGATACCATCCAGGACGGAAGACAGTTTTCTTCATCTTCATGATATAAAGACCCATCCTAGGCCGGCTCTTACTTCCTAGATCCATAAGATAGAAAAAGCCATCAGCCAGATTAATTCCTTTTTCCTTTTCGATTTCCTCCCACTCCCACTCTCCCACAAGAAACACCGTAGATTTTAGGGCAATCAGCTTCTTAATTAACTGCCCGATAAACTTCCAGGGTTTGTAATAAGAGGTAGGGGTTAGTCGAAAGTCTTTAAAATTATCAATAACTACGTAGGCAGGGGCAATAGCCGTGGCCAATTTTACTATCTTCTCACTCACCGCCGCCTGACTCTCCTTTTCGCTGCCTATTTTTACATCGACATAGAAAAAGGAATAACCAATCTTTTGGGGGTCAAAAAAGTCAAAGCCTCTTTGCTCTTCAATAACCGAGATTGTTGGTTTAGAGGCGGTGTTGATATAGAAAGCCCTCTTTTTAGATGTAGCGTTTTCAAAAACTATCTGGTGGATAAAGGCGCTTTTACCTATTCCTTTAGGCCCGCCAATGATGATTACCGAGGAGACAGGTATTCCCCCTTCCAGGAGCAGATCGAGGTTGTCTATGCCCGTAGGTATCCTCTGCAATTTAATCCTCGCTTCTCCGCGTCTCTGCAGTGTGACTAGGGCTAAGTCAAGTCGTAACTGCTCAGGTGGATAGACTGAAGGCTGAAGACTGAAGTTCAATAGCCTTCAGCCTTCAGCCTTCAGCCTATCTCCCTGAGCAGTTACGTCAGGTCAAGATCAGAAGGGGACGTCCTCTGATTCCATAGGCAGTGTAAATGGGTCTGCGGTAGCCGCAGCGGGTGCGGCCGGAGCTTCTCTCGGCGGCGTAAAGTCTGATCTCATCTCTGCCTCCCGGCTGCCCAGGAACTGGACAGAAGTAGCGGCCAGTTCGTATGCGGCTCGTGGCTTACCGTCATTGTCGGTCCAAATTCGGGGACCGCCCGTCTGCGGGTCAGGCCGTAAACGGCCTACCACTAACACCTGTCTGCCCTTACTCAGGTACTGGTTGCAAGGTTCGGCCTGTCTGCCAAAGACCGATACCCGGAACCAGGTGGTTTCCTCTCGCCGGCTGCCACTCTGGGCATCACTCCACCGCCGGTTGGTAGCCACGGAAAACTGAGTGACCGCGTCACCGCTCGGCATGTAGCGCATCTCTGGATCGTTACCCAGGTTTCCCACAATGATAATTTGTTGATACATACTTGTGCCTCCTTTTACCGATTACTGACCTTCCCCGAAATATTGAGAAGATACGTCAAGGTTGACTATGATAAGATAGTCTACCAAATTTTATCAGACTTGTCAAGGAAATCTCTCGCCGCTCCAGACTTCTGGTGTCGTAATCGTTCACCACAGAGACACGGAGACACGGAGAATGATTTAAAAAAGCACTTAATACCTGTTTTGAAAGACGGAATTAAGAGACTTGTCCTTTAGATTTTTCTCAGTGTCTCTGTGTCTCCGTGGTGAGGTGAACGGTTGCCTGGTGTCTAAGCGCCTAAGGCGCCGCGGAGATTTTAGGATAGGCTCTAAATAAAAAAGAGGATGAGTAATCTCATCCTCTTTTAAATCCTGTAATAAGAGCTGAGAGAAGGAAGTAAGACCTCTTATCTCTCATCTCTCCATTCTCATCTCTCAGCTCTCCACTTTCCACTCTCCGCTCTCAACTCTCCACTCTCATCATTTTACTCAGCCGAGCTGAGAACAATTGCACCGGCGGCTAGGCCAAAGGCCAAAAACTGAAAGAGGTTTTTCTCCTGCCAGAAATGGACATCCAACTCCTCTATCTTCTCTACCTGCTCCTTCATAGTCTGAGCTTGCTTGGCCACCAAGGCCTCCTTTTCATAAAGCTCTTTGGCCAACTGGTCTGATTTTGACCTCAGTTCTCCCACCTGGACATAAAGCTTATTCAACTCTTGTTCTTTATCCCTCAACTGTCTCTCGACTAATCCATACTCCTCCTCACAACTATCCAGTCCTAATTTAAGGTTTTCTATATCTTCCGTCAGTCTGGCTATTTCAGCCTCTTTCTCAGCTACCACGGCTTCCTTTTCTTTAAGGATAGCCTCATTGGTTGACTCACAAGCCAGCAGGCTGGCCTTTAACTCATCAAGCACAGACTGTTTAATAGTAACCATCTTTTCCCCCACGGGAATAGCCACCGTATTGCCCGGATATATCCAGTGAGGATTTTTGATATAGGTATTGCCGTCATACTTCCACAATTTCCGCCAGGCATAAGGATTGCCCATGTGGGTTTTAGCTATGTCCCACAGGGTATCTCCTTTCTTGATGGTATAGACCATGTCGTTAGCCCATAATCCTGTCCCAAGGGGAGTGGTAATAAGACTTAGGGCTATGATTAAAGCTGCGATTGATTTTAGAATTCGCCGTTTTTCCATAATTGGCGCCTCCCTTCTTAAAGATGGGCAATGTTCATCGTTTCGGCCACTGGATAGGCTGAAGGCTGAAGTCCAATCATCTACTCACCACCTTTATCCCTAAAAGCCTTCCCCCTTCAGTCTATCCACCTGATCGGTAAATGGCCTCACCAATAAACAAGGCCTAAAGATTTATGGGCTCTCCTTCAGGGGCCCCTTGACCTTCTGGTCAAGAATAATTGTAAGCGTTCAGCCACTAAGGCACAAACTCGATGCTCGATCCTGGATACTGGATCCTTTACCAGCATCGAGGATCGAGCATCATGTGCTGAACGCTTATGAAAAATTTATTATAGCACACAATTAAAGGATTGTCAAGTCATTTTTTCCTACCAAATATTCTCTCCCGCTTTACTAATCAATGCCTTCTTTTCTTGACCATGTTTAGGAAAAGTAGCGGCACCCGCACTTATCGTCACGGTTACTCCCAGATTGTGAGCCCTGGTAATGCAGGCGCTCTCCAGGATAACCCTCCTCATCCTTCGCGTGGCCTCAAAGGCCCCATTTTCATCTGTGCCTATCAAAAGAAAAAGGAAATTATTATCCTCATAACGGGCAATCGGCTCCTCAAATCTGCACCTTTTGATGAGCACATCCCCTACTTCACTTAAGAACTGGTTTTCCATCTCTTTTCCATAACTATCACTCAACTGAGAAAAATTCTCCAGATTTATTCTCGCCAGAGAGAAATTCAGGTGATGCCGTTTAGCCCGGCTAATCTCATCATCCAGGATATTGTTCAGAAAATAATTCTCTTGATAAAGACCGGTTATTCTATCTATCTCTGTCGAAGGCTTGCTCCCACGATCCTCTCTTCTCATACGGTGTCCCCCTTTTTAATTATTACCGGTGCGTTCGGGGAACGCCCCCTTCCTCTTTTGTTTTGACAATCGGGTCATATTATACTACAATGAAGGAAATTTGTCAAGGAAAATAGTCCTCAGAATCTTAGGGTAGCCGTGATATGAAAGGCATCTCTGGCTGCATCCAGATCGGAATCTTTAAGTAAATAGGCGAAGTCTAAGGCCCATCTATCCTGACCTATACCTACCCCACTTCCGACATAATTGTCGCTTACGCCGGCCCGGAGAGTAACAAAATCAAGGAGGGTCAGCTCAGCTCCCAGGTGAAAATCAATAGTTCTATCTCCATTGCCGTGGTCTTCTTTGTTATTTATGTCGGCAGCTATGAGCAAGGTTGGATTTATCCGTAAGGCCACCCCAAAGGTGGAAATAAGATCCAAGTCCTCATCCTTAACTTCAGCTGCTAAATTTTTGACCGACAGACCGGCTGAAAGAGCGGGATTAACCCGATAAAGAATGGACAGATCCAGACCGGCCCCCAGACCGCCTTCCTTACCTTTGGCCGATAAGCTTAACAGATTAAGATTGGCTCCCAGGGCTATGCTTGGATAGACCCTGCGGCCCACAGAGATGGTATATATCCTCTCAGAGATATTGTTTTTCCCGGCTTTACTTTCTAAATTGCAGCCCTGGCCAATATAACTAAAACCAACGTGGCGCTGAACCACCGCAATGTAATTCGTTTTGATAATACCACCAAACCCCTGACCATGGGTAAAGGTTTCCTCCCGGCAGGTCAGATCAGCTAATCCGGCCGGATTGTAATAGGGGGCATTGGCATCATCAGCGATAGCCACAAAGGCCCCACCCATCGAAAGGGGCCTTACCCCGCTCCCATCAAATTTGAACCCGGCTGCCCCGGCCAGGGAGGTGTAAGCTAAAATAGTAACTCCCATAAGTAGTGTAATAGATACTGATTTGATTTTTGCCATGATCCTTACCTCCATCATTTATATTGTAACTATTCAGCCACTGATTTACACGGATGAAACACTGATTTTTTAAATATATGAATCATTTAAATTCAACTCTTTCTCTTCCAAAATTGATAAGTAAGCCCACTTTCTTTCTCTAATGCTCCTCCAATAATATCCTCTGTTATTTTTCCATATTTTCAACTCACTCTATTTTATCCGTGCTAATCCGTGGCTGAATAGTTACGATAATTATATTTACTGTCACAAAAGATACGGAGAAGGGCTGCGTTTATTACTGCGATAAGGGCTGCGATGGTTCTCTGCTTCCGTCTTCTCCGTACCCCACAAAACCTTCCCTTGCGGATTGCGGATTTCGGATTTCGGATTTCAGATTGGGATAAACCTGTCATCCGCATTCCGCCTTCCGCAATCCGCCATCTGCCTTCCGCACTCCGCATTCCGCATTCCGAAATCCGCAATCCGAAATCCGAAATCGGTAGGTTCTCTGAGGTACGGAGAGTTGCTTCTATCCTTACTGTGATCCTTGCTTGGATTATTGCTTTGATTTCCTCCGCATCTTAAGTGACATACTTTACAATGGATAGTGGAGAGGTCTCTACTCTCCACTACTGTGCTCACCTAATCTACTTAAATACTCCAATAGCTTTAACTCCTTCCCGCTCCTCCTGGTCGGATTTCACCTTAACGTCATAGAAATACATACCATTATAGACTAATTTACCTTTATCATCCCGCCCATCCCAGGGGTAACTGATGACAGGACCGGGAACCATCTCCTCTTCCGCCAGGGTCCTGATTATATTACCCTGGAGGTCATAAATCTTAACGGTGACGCTCAACTCATTAGCTTCACCTGTTTCAAACTTGAGCCATGTTGACTCTTCTTTAAGAGGAGAAAAGGGATTTCGATCGACCGTTAGATTATCGGACAGCCTTCTCCTTGGTGTGTCCTGAGTAGCTATAGCCACTTTTAACACCCCCTTTGCTACTTGTCAGGGTCGGTTATTGACCCTCACTACTCAGGTAGATAGGCTGAAGACTGAAGGCTGAAGGCTGTTCCTAAAAGCCTTCCGCCTTTAGTCTATCCACCTGAGCCACTTCTCCTGACCACTGACTAATGACTACTGATTAATTTACTTAACCACCCCAATGGCCTTGGTTACCTCATCGGTCTGATGACCGGACCTGACCCTGATCTGGTAGAGGTAGATGCCGTTTTCAACCAAGTCGCCCCCGTCATCCCGGCCATCCCAGGAATAGGTAATGGTATGGCCTGACCGGGAATCTTCCTCAATCAGGGTCCTGACCAATTCACCGAGGGTATTGTAAATCTTAATCGTGACAATAACTCCGGTATTTTTCACGGTATCAAACTCAATTAGAGCTGTTTCCTCTTTGGGAGAGAAGGGATTGTTGACGACCACTACATGATCTATGAGCTGCTGGGTGGGCGGACTCTCGTCAGTGGCAGCCATCACCGCAAACTTAGTGAAGTGATCAATCCTGCCGGAAACCATATTACCGCCTTCATCTACTTCACTGGCCAACCTGATCCAGTCATAACCATCGTAGAAGAAGATGGCCAGCTCGCCCTCTGAGAGATTCTTCTCCACCAGGGCCAGATCACTGTAAGTTATGATCAACTGAGCGGGTTTATCAAAAGTGAGCACCTCTGATTCAAGATGATCCCCCACCCGGCGTTTGGCCTCAAAGCTATAAGCAATAGCCTTGGGCGATATAGCCGCCTCAGCCGCCGTAAGCTCGACCGGCTTGATGGTAATTTGATGACAGCCTTCAACTCCTCCAGAGGGAACAATAAGTGTAACCCCAATATCTTCCACCTCAGCGGGGATCATCCCGCCGTCTTGGCAAATCTCCTGTTCAATGGCCCCTAATCTATAATTGAGCTTAATCGGTTCACCGCCGGAGAGGATGGTCATCCGGTTGCCAAAGCCATCTATGGCCGTTACCTTTATCTGGTTCTCGCCTAACTTCAAGAGAATGGGGGTCTTGAAATGGACTACCCCATCTCTGGACGGGGCACTGGCGCCTCGATCCATCTGCTTAATGGTTTTGGGCCCTTCATTAACCAGAAGCTCGATATCGTAGACTCCGCTGCCCTTATCAGAGGCCCATCCTTCCAGATATATCTCTTCCACATAGATAAAGTCACCGCTGCCTAATCTCCTGCCCTGACTGTCCGTTAGGACGATCTCCAGTTCAGGCGGAGCCACATCCTCTACCCTGACCACCATATTGTTGCCCACCGGGAATCTGCTCTCATTGCCATTCACATCTATGGCCACGATCTGGTAATTTATCTTGCCAATGAATCCGGCAGAGGTGGTGAGGGTCACAAAATAGTTACCGTTGCCGTCGTTTCTCATCAAGACCGGCGAAACCGGTGAAATACCTTGCGGCGGAGAAGAGGTATAAACCACCTTAACGGTGTCTACCCCAATATTATCAATTACCCTGGCCTTGATCTCGATGGGCTGGCCAGGCACGACATCAACATCTCCCGTAACCTGGGTAATACTTGGCCCGGTGCCGTCAGAGACGTGGATGACTCCTTTTTCTTCAGCCGTTAATCCGGCGGCATCATAAGCCGTCACGGTGTAGCGCAGATCGCCCACATAATCAGGGTGAATAACCAAGTCAGCTTCACCGGCAATAAAGTTCACCGGCGAGATCGGCTCTTTAACCGCAGAAACCGGGGTGTAGGTAAGCTCGGCCTTGACCACCTTAATATTGTCCTCAAAGACCCCCTTTATGGTTACCCGGTCTCCACTCTTGGCCGAGTTGGGGTTACCTTCGGCTAACTCAAGAGCCGGCGGGATATTATCCTTAACTTCCAGATCGTAATATGTGCCGCCGGTCTTAGGCAGCCTGGTCATATTACCGGCCGCATCCTTCACTTCGAGGTAATAGGTAATAATACCGGCTTTGTCTGGGGCGGCTGGGATGGTGGCCTTGCCGCTCATAAAGTCGAGGCTGTGCGGCTGCCCACCGATGGGGGTATAGTAAAGCAGGGCCGAGGTTATCCCGATATTATCCGAGAATTCAGTGGTCTTAACCTCTACCGACCCGCCGGTCTGAGTCGCTAAAGGCACGGCCCCTAAGGTTACCGTGGGCGGATCATTATCCTTCACGCTGATAACAAAGCTGCCGTTCTTGGGTTCACGGGTCTCATTCCCGCCGTCCGAGGCAATGAGATGGTAACGAATCTCACCTACCTTATTTGAAGGTATGGTAATAGTCTCACTGTAGAGATCCTGGATATGTCTCATATTGACCACCGTCGGCTCAATAGCCCCCACCGGAATGTAGTAGAGCTTAAGGCTCTTGATTTCTACATCGTCGGTAGCCACGGCCTCAATGGTCGCCTCTTCACCGGTGGTAGCGCTAAAGCTGCCGGTGGCCTGCTTGATTACCGGCGGCACACCATCGGTCACTTCTATACTACCGCCTTTGGAATCGGAATTTCCAGCCGCATCTTCCACCACCACGGTGTAGTTTATCCGTCCAGTAAAGTCAGGATCGATCGAGACATCCCATCTGCCGCTGCCGGCGGCCAGATCAACCGAGTCAGTCACCTTAGCCACCCCCTTATCCGGGGTGGTGACGTAAGTCAGCTTAGCTGAGGTAACGGCAATATTATCATCAAACTGTCCTTTGATGGTAGCCAACCCGCCGCTTTCGCCTTTAGTTGGATTATCTTCAGAGAGGATCAGTCTCGGTTTATCATTATCCCGCACTGGCAGATTGATCACCCCGCCGGCGGCCGGCAGTCTGGTGCTGTTACCGGCCTCATCAAGGGCCTCCACATAGTAGGTAATCACACCGGCCCGGTCAGAGGCCACCGGAATAACTGCTGAGCCCCGCTTCACATCCAGGCACTCTTCCAGGCCGTCAATCGGTTTGTAGCAGAGCATAGCTGTTTTGACTCCAATATTATCACCCAGGGCCTGAATGTTTATGGTCGCATCCTCACCCGTGGTCGCTTCCCCGGGATTGGTCGGTTCAAGGCTTAAGGCCGGTGGGTCATTATCAGTCACCGTAATAAAGTAAACCCCCTTGTCTGGCTGGCGGGCCGTATTTCCGGCCTTGTCAGCCGCCACAATAAAGTAGCTCATCTGTCCCACGGCATGTGGGGAGACCGGAATCTCTGCCTGGATATGTCCGTCAGCCCCGACCACCAGGTCAAGGCTCTTCTGGGCTTCTCCAATGGGCGTATAAAAGAGGGTGGCTGATTCAATGCAGACATTGTCTATGATCTCGGCCGTAACAGTTACTCCCTCACCCGTCGTGGTCGACATATTACCGGGGGTGACCCCACCGTTTATGGTCGGCCGATCATTATCAAGAACAGTTAGAGTGAAGGCTTCCGCCTTGGGAACCCGAACGACATTACCGGCCCTGTCTTCAGCCTCAACATAGTAAGTAATATCTCCGACTTTATCAGAAGCCGCCGGAATCCTGGCCTGGCCGCTCGAAATATCAACCGATATCCTTCCCCCGCCTATGGGCGTGTAGTAAAGAACCACCGTAGACAGGGCGATGTTGTCCGAGACCTCGCTCAACCGAAGGGTAACATCCTCACCTGTGGTAGTTATCTTGGGATTACTCGGATCCATCGTTACGACCGGTTTGACCTGATCCACCACCTCCAGGATCTTGACCCCGGTAGCCGGCTCTCTGGTGGTATTTCCTTCAGCATCTCTGGCCTCAACATAGTAAATAATCTGGCCGACTTTATCATCAGCCACCGGAATAACGGCGCTGCCGCTCATGAAGTCTAATGACTGTTCCACTTCATCTATGGGTGTGTAATAGAGGTTAGCCATCACCACCCCCACATCATCCGTAATGCTCTTGGCCTTGATGATCACATCTTCACCTGTGCCGGTCTTTTTAGGATTATTCGGATCAAGAATGATCCTGGGCACGGTGCCGTCTAAGACCGTCAGGGTAAACACACCGCTGTGGGGTTTTCTGTTCACATTTCCGGCGGCATCGGCTATGGCGATATAGTAATGAATCACGCCGACCTTATCCTTGGGCACAGGTATAGTGGCGGCTCCGGACATAAAGTTCAGGCATTCTTCCTGGCCATTAATAGGTGTGTAACAGAGCTTAGCCTCTACCACCCCGATGTTATCGGAAAGTTTGGCCTTAATAACTACATCTTCTCCCGCTACCGTGCTATCCAGATTATCGTCGTCAAGAAGCGCCTGCGGGGCCTCATCATCACGGACTGTAATCACATAAGCCCCTTCTATTGGATCTCGGGCCGGATTGCCCTCCGCGTCGGAAGCGGTGATATAATAGGTAATCTCTCCTACCTTGTTATTATCCACCGGGATAAGAGCCCGGCCAAGCCCACCGTCAACCAGGGGCATAGCCGTGATCGTCGGATCAGGTTGATCAATGGGGAGATAATGCACCGTGGCTTCTACCACCTGGATATTATCAGTAAAGATAGCTGAAACAGCGAAGTTATCGCCGGTGGTGGCTCCTCCATCGCCGGTGGCATTGGAAATAACCGGCGGGATGCAGTCCTTGATAAACAGGCTGTATGCTCCGCTGGCCGGTTTTCTGGTGACATTACCTGAGGCGTCAACGGCCTTGACATAGTATTCAATCACGCCCACCCGATCCTCAAGGATAGGGATAACCGCCCGGCCGCTGCTAAAGTCAAAGGTCTGCTCGCCCACCCCATCTATGGGGGAATAGTATAGGTTAACCGAGACAAGTCGATCATTATCCTTAAGGCTGCTGGCCTTAATAGTCACATCTTCAGCCGTGCAAGTCATAGTAGGATTGCTCGGTTCCATAGTAAGCGTTGGAGGATCGTCATCTAAAACGATAATGGTATATACCCCTGAAACTGGCTCGTGGGTTTTATTCCCAGCGGCATCAGTGGCGCAGATATAATAGGTCAGCGAGCCAACATCATCCATCCCTACCGGGATAGTGGCCACACCGGTAGCAAAGTCTAAGAACTGTTCTTCTCCCCTGGGCAGGGTATAATAAAGCCTGGCGGAAGTCACTCTAACGTTGTCGGATACGCTTCCCCGGATGGTCACACTCTCTCCCGTAGTCGTAGAGGTTAAGTTCCGGGTATCCAACTGGATAGTGGGTTTATCATTGTCTGTCACCGTAATCTGATAGGTGCCGGATTCTGGGGCGAGAGTCACATTCTGTTCGGCGTCAATGGCCTTGATGTAGTAAGGGATGACCCCTACCCGATCAATAGCCGGGGTAATAGTGGCCGTATAAGTATTTATCTGCTGGGTCATAACGATCATCTGTTCCGACTTGCCCAGCGGGGTATAGTAGAACTCCACCCGCTCGATGCCCCGGCCATCTCCGGCATCGGTTACTGTAGCCGAGATAGTAATGGGATCGCCTGTAGTAGCAGACATATCCCCGCTGACATTTGAGATTTCAGCCGGAATGACCTGGGTGGAATAGTGGGTTTCGCCATCAGCGGTCAGAGGCACCTCTTCTTCATTGCCAACCTTATCCACGGCTATAGTATAAAACTCGTAGACGGCCTCATCCACCGGCGGATTAAAGAGGAAGGTCCCTTTCTCGCCGGCCAGGGTCAGACCGGAATTGGTCCATTCACCAAAGCCGTTGCCGGGATTTAGCCGGTACCAGAGGGTGGTGGAAGCCACCCCCGAATAATCATCTGTAGCCGCAAAATTGACCTTGACAGGAGCCGCCGTGCCATACGGCGGGGCATAGGCCACTGAGTTTAAGGCCCTGGCATCAATATCAAAGGTATGCAGGCTATTTAGGTCCATTACGTTCCTGGCATTATCCTGGGCGCCGCTCACTTTTATCACGGCTTCGCCAGAGTTGAAATCAGAACGAATAATAGCCGTTCCGATCCAGGTGTTAGACTTGTATGACTTTTGATCCACCATGACCTCGTTCCCGTCCTTGGGGGTAAAGGTCACCCTCGGCCGGGCCGCGTAGTCCATTCCGGACTCGGTCTCGACAAAGTTAATCGTGATGGTAATCACCGAATTGGCCTTAGCCGGTTCAGAATTGACCGTCACCTCCAGCACCCTCGGCTTGACCGTATCTATGGTGAACTTATAGAAGTTATTAGGACTCATCACAAAGCCGGCTTTATCCACTGCCCCGGTGATATTAATGGTCGCCTCGCCGTTAGTGTGGGTCCCCAAGATAGTCGCCTCCCCTTCCCAGACGTTCCCGGCGTAAGTCAGAGGGGTTACCGGCTGAGGCGAACCGCCTTTCGGGCTAAAGGTAACCACCGGCCACTTATTGGAATCATAATTAAGTCCGCTGCCTAAATCCTCAAATTCAACCTGAATCTTGACCGTGCCTTCTTTGGCCGGACTCGGATTAACTGTAACCTTTTTAACTGCCGGCCGGCTGACATCATAGATAGTCCAGGCATCGGCTTCATCTTCACCTATGTCGGGTTCAACCTGGTCATCTCCACCGCCCGGAACCGGTTCGATATTGCCGGCCTTATCAGTGGCCAGGGTGTAGAACTCATAGCGGCCGTCTCCGTCGTTGGGCGTAAAGGCAAATGTCCCCTTTTCTTTGGCTAAGGTAAGTCCGGAATTCTTCCAGGCACCAAAGCCGTAACCGGTGTTAACCCGATACCAAAGGGCGACTGATTCAATGCCGCTTCCCAGATCACCGGCTTCATAGTTCATGTAAATCGGTGCCGAGGTAGAAAATTCCGGTAATGGGGGCTGGGGTGGTGCGGTAGATATGATCTGGGAAACCGGCAAAACCGTATCTATATCAAAGATAAAGGTCTGAGCAGTCAACTCATCCCATGGTTCAAAGTAATTCCCGGCCAGGTCCTTGCCTGGTCCGCTGATCTCAGAGGTAGAAACCATAATCCGGGCTGTGCCGTAATCTTCATCGGTCCGATATAGTTTGGCCGTGCCTTTCCAAGTATTGGCAGAGTAATTTGTCGTAGTTAAGTAGATCTCTCTACCCTGGGGAGTGATAATCCACACCTCAGGCGTATCAGCATAGTCAATCCCGGCATCCTTTTCTGAAAGATTCAGGGTCAACTCAAACCAACCCACGTGGGCGGGGTCAGGATTAATTCGATAGTTTATTACCTGAGGTCCAACCGTGTCTACGACAAAGGCATCCCTGAAGATGGTTTCATTGATCTTGTTGCCGGCCTTATCAAAGGCGTCCCTAATGGTAATCGGGGTTCGGCCGTTCTTATGGGTCTTCTGGATATCAGCCTTACCCACCCAGGTCAGGTTACTGTAAGATACCTGACGAATGACCTCCGGATTCTGATTGAGCGGCGTGAAGACCACATCCGGGCTTTTGGTATAATCCAGGTTACTTCCTGGGGCAAACTTAATGGTCACGGTAATTTGTTTACCACTATCTATCGTGGCGGCGGCTGGATCCGGGGTAACTAATACCTCTTTGGCTATAGGCGGCGTTACATCATAAGCGATAGAAGAATCGCCAATAGTAAGTTCAGTAGGTGTATCCTCCTTATTTCCGGCCACATCCGTAGCCACCGTGGTAAATTCATAAGTCCCGTCTCCATCCATTAGGACAAAGGTAAAGGTATCAGCCGCAGCGGTCTTGCTCAGGGCGGCAGATTTCCACGCCTCAAAGCCTGTGCCGGTATCCACCCGATACCAGAGTTCCACTGAAGAAATCCCGCTTCCATCCACATCGGTTGCTTCATAGCCTATTTGAACGGTGGCTGAAGATGATGCCTCTGGCAGCTTTAGGGTATTGGAGGCAGGCTTGATCGTGTCTATCTTAAAGCTGGCTGAGCTGTTGGGCACAATCATATTCCCGGCCCGATCAGCCGCCCCGGAGATAGTGACCACCGCCTTACCATTATTATGGGTCGAAAGAACCGTTCCGACCCCAATGTAGACGTTGTCCTCAAAGGATTCTTTGGTTACGTCAACCTTATTGCCGCCGGCCGGGGTAAAGGTCACCTTAGGCTCTACCTTGAAATCTAAGCCGGAGTTGGAATCAGAGAACTCTACCTCTATTTTGACCTCACCTGCCTTAGCCGGATCAGGGGTAATGGCGATCTCTTCTACTTTGGGTGGAATGGTATCAATGGTAAAGACATTAGCAAAAGTGGCCTTTTCCATCTCATTCCAGCGGTTATCCCTGGCCCCGTAGACCTCTGCCTTAGCCGGGCCATCGGTGCCGGCCGGGATAACGGCCTCACCTGTAGCGGCCTTATCAGTATATTTGGTTACAGTTACTGGCATAGTGCTGCCATTGGCGCTAACTAAGGTTATGACCGGCAGTTTGGTTAGATCAAGGCCGGAGCCTTCCTCTATAAATTCCACCGCGACCGTGACCGGTCCGGCCTTGGCCGGATCAGGTGAAACCGCGGCTTTCTTGGCTAAGGGCTTGATGGTGTCCGTAGTGGCATCATATATCGTAGCTGCTTCAGCATTGCTCTTGGCCGCCTCCTGGTTGCCGGCCGCGTCAGTGGCCAGGGTGTAGAACTGATATTCTCCCACACCCAGAGGTGGGATAAAGATAAAGCTGCCCAAAGTCCCTTTTTGGGTTAAGCCGGCGTTAGTCCAGGCATTAAATTGTCCAGAACCCGGCATCTTTCGATACCGGTAAAAGAGATTGACGTAATCAACTGAGGTCTGAACGTCAGAGGCCTTAAACGCCACCGGTATACTTGATATAGTCACAAAGGACGGGGCTTCGGTTACCTGTGAGGCAGGCGCTGTGGTATCAATGACAAAGGTTTCTGACTTATCCTGGTTGAGGGTATTGCCGGCCAGGTCCCTGACCAGTTGGACATCTATGGCCGCTGGCCCGTTCTGGTATTCAGGCAGAATCTTGACTTTACCCTTCCAGGTGTTATTAGCGTAGGAGGTCTCGGTGACAGGCACGGTAATCCCGCCGGCGATGATGACGTTCACCACGGGACCGACCGGGTCATCATAATTTAGTCCCCCGACCTCCTTGAAGGTAATGGTGATGTTAACCCAATCAGCCTTAGCCGGATCAGGATTGGCTGTGGCTGTGGTTACCTCTGGTGGCACGGTGTCAATGGTAAATTTATTGTAATATGTCCGCTCAGGCATTACCTGACCGTTAATATCAACCACCTCTTTGATCTTGATGGTGGCCTTACCATTGGCATGACCGGAAAGGACTTGAGCTGTTCCGGTCCAGACATTGTCAAAGTAGATATTCTTGGTTACGGTTACCGGCCCCTGTCCGGCCGGAATAAAGGTGACCACTGGATTGACCTCATTGGGATTGTGCGGCAGATTGCTGCCCTCCTTAAAGGTAACCGTAACGGTAATCAAACCAGCCGGGGCAGGATCAGGACTGACGGCCACAGATTTAACATCCGGTCCGGTTGTATTGTAATCAATCTGCATATCGCCGGCCTGACCATTTACGGGTGCAGGCTCGGCATTGCCGGCCAGGTCTGTTGACTGGGTGTAGAAATCATAAGTCCCATCAGCCGGCGGGCTGAAGATAAAGGTGCCGCTCGTGCCGGTCTTAGTAAGACCTGAATCTATCCAGGAACCATATACCCCGGAACCAGCCGGATCCAGCCGATACCAGAGCCTGGTCGAAGCTATGCCGACTCCACCCGGATCATCGGCCTTAAAATCGACTTCAATTGAGCTTGAGCGAAGGGCGGTTACCTGCGAAGTCGGAGCTACTGTATCAATAACAAAGAAATAGTTACTATTAGCGGTTATCTCATTGCCGGCCTGATCAAAGACTCCAGCCACGGTAATGGTTGTTTGACCATTGGCCATGGTGTTATCAATGGTTGCCTTAGCCACGAGGGTGTTATTTTTGTAAGAGACCAGGGTCAGAGGAATGGGATTCTGGGCCGAGGGGGTAAAGGTCATATTCGGCAGTTGAGCGTAATTCAGCCCCGAACCCCCATCAGAGAGAGAGGCCGTGACCGTGATCTGACCTTCTTTGGCCATGGAGGGATTAATCGTCAGGTTATCTAAGGCCGGCCTGGTCTGGTCAATCAGGAAGACCTGAGTAAAAGAGGCAGTAGTCATCTTGTTACCCATATTATCAACGGCTCCGGAAACAGTAATGGAAACCGGGCCATCCTTCATCTGCTCAGTAATCACGGCGGTGCCGGTCCAGGTATAACCGGTATAACCGATATTCTGGGTTATGGTTACCGGATTACCCTGATAGGGGGTGAAGGTTACCGTAGGCAGGACAGTGTAATTAAGCCCTGAGCCGGCCTCAAGAAAATCAACCGTGATAACCACCGGACCGGCTTTGGCCTTATCCGGTGAGGCGGAGATCTTCATCACCGCGGGCTTGGTCGTATCCGTGGTAACATCATAAATAGTGGTTGAATCAGCCACTGGATTGGTATGGTTGGGCACATCTTCCACATTGCCGGCCTGGTCTACGGCCACGGTGTAGAATTCATAAGTCCCTTCACCATGGTAAGGCACAAAGGCAAAGTTGCCGCTCGTGCCGGTGGCGCTCAGACCGCTGGAAAGCCAGGGGCCAAAGCCTGTGCCGGTATTGACCCGATACCAGAGGGTGGTTTCAGCCACTCCCGAAGTAGCATCCATGGCCTCAAATCTAACGGTAATAGGCGAAGAAGTGGCCGTAGGCGCTGAAGTGGCTGAAGAAGAAGGGGCGGCGTGATCAAAAATCACGCTCACCTTGGCCCCCTGACCTACAATGGCCTCTTCGTTTCCGACCTTATCCACGGCCTGGGTGATAAACTGATAGGTGCCGTCACCCTGCTGAGGCGGATAGATCAGGCTCCCTTTAGCCGTGGTTCCGCTAAGATAAGCATTTTGCCAGTTCCCAGCCGTGCCGAAGCGATAGAAGAGCTTGACTTCAGCTATTCCGCTGGACGGTAAGGGGATGTCCTGGGCCTGGTAATTCAGGCTAATACTGGCGCTGTTTTCAAATTGAGGGCCAGAAGCCGTCGATGATGGGGTAACCACATCAATGACAAAGGCATTATAGTAAGAAGTAGGATTCATCACGGCCCCGTTTAGGTCAGTCGCCCCGAAGACATCAATCCTGGCATAACCGGAGGGATGGGTGGCCACAATATTGGCGGTGCCTTTCCAGATGGAATTTTGATAAGTGCCGGTGGTATAAGTTACCGGGAATTTGTCTATGGAACCGGCCGGGGTAAAGGTCACCGTCGGCAGTTTGGTGTAATCCAGATTCGATCCTTCGGCAAAAGTGACCGTCACCGTGATCTGTCCCTTGCCGGCCGGATTAGGCACAACCTGCACACCGCTGCAAACAGGGCCATTGGCGTTAAAAATGGTGGTTTTCACCCACTCCGGATAGGGGGCCGGATTCTGGCCAGTAGGCACGGCTTCTTTGTTGCCGGCCCCATCAGTAGCTACCGTGTAAAAATCATACTCACCGTCTCCCTCGGCCGGTAGGAAATAGAGGGTGCCGGAAGCGCCGGAACCTTTCACCCCGCTCTTCCGCCAGTCACCGAAGCCGGTGCCCTTATTCACTCGATAGTAGAGAGAAACTTCGACTACTTCTGTCCCCGGGCTTGGGTCATTGGCTATAAAATTTATGGGTATAGGAGAAGTGCTGGTATTGCCCGGGGCAGAAGTAGCCTGAGATGCAGGTAATTGAGTATCTATTATGAAGTTATGAGTATTATCAGGGTCCATTACATTGCCATAATGGTCAGCGGCGCCGCTTATCTCTAAGACGGCCTGGCCATTAGTGTGTGAAGTCAGCACCGTAGCTGTGCCCTTCCAGGTAGTGGTTTTAGCCAGATAATTACCGGTAAAGGGCACCGTGGTCAGGCTTCCCTCTGGCCTGAATGCCACCGCAGGATTGACCGCCGTGTTTATCCCGGCGCCTACATCGGTAAAGTTGATGGTTACCTCGATCTGACCAGCCTTGGCCGGATCAGGAATGATGGTTACGCCCGCGACCTGGGGAGCATATAAATCAATATTAAGACCATAGACCGTTAGGGCATCGGCATCATCTGCCCCCGCATTTGGCACGGCCTCTTGATTGCCGGCCTTATCTACCGAGAGGGTGTAGAATCCGTAAGTCCCTTCGCCATCAGCCGGGCTAAAAGAGAATGTCCCACTGGTATCAGATAAAGTCAGACCGCTGTTTTTCCAGGGGCCATATCCACTGCCGTTATTGAAGATATACCAAAGTTGGGTAGAGGCCACCTCGGAAGCAGGCACGGGGTCTGAGGCCGTAAAGCTGACCGGAATGGGTGAAGATGAGGCCTGGGCCGGACTGGAGGCCTCTGAAGAAGGCGCGGTTACATCATAAATAGTGGTCGCCTTGGGGGCTAA
>JBFMHI010000019.1 GCA_040753085.1 bacterium
AGATAAAGGTCGAGGAAATAAGCGATGAAGTAGCGGAGGCTGGAAGGTTTGAGGCTGCAAAGATCGAGGCTGAAGGAAGAGAGGTTGAAGAAGCGAGCGATGAGGTAGTTGAGGCTGCGAAGATTGGATCTGAAGAAGCAGAGGTTGCAGAAGCAGGCGAGATTGGAGTTGAAGGTGTGGTTGATCGATCAGAAGACCTTGAGAAGGTTTACAATTCGCAATCCGCAATCCCGGGTACCCACAAAGTGGGTGCGCAATTTAAAGATGAGGTAGTTGAGGCTGCGGGGACTGAGACTGAAGGAGTAGAAGTTGCGGAAACAACCGAAGCGGCAGTCGAGCTTTCGAAGATCGAGACTGAAGAGGTAGAGGTCGAGGCTGAAGAGGTAGAGGTTGCGGAGGTAAGCGATGAGATGGCTGAGGCTGCGAAGATCAAGGTTGAAGAAGTATGGGTTGAGGAGGCAGGTGATTTTGAAGGAAATATTATTGTTCTGGAAGTTGTGATGCAAGAAGTAAATAATGAGGTCATCGGGATATTGGAGATTGAGACTGAAGAGGTGGAAGTTGAGGAAACAACCGATTATGAAGAGGGTGTAGCAATTTCGGAGGTTTTGGTAGAAAAAGTAACTGAAAAGGTGGATGAGACTTCGAAGCGTGGGTTTGAAGAAATAGAGGTCAGAGAAATAACTGATTCTGGAGGGAGTGACGCTGTCCAGGATGTTCTGATGCAGGATGTTCTGATACAGGATGTTCTGATACAGGATGTAACTGATAATGAGGCCGAAGTTTCAGAGATCAAGACTGAAGGAATAGAAGTTGGGGAAGTAGGTGGTTTGGAAAATAGTAAGATAGACAAGGGAATAAGATATGATATAGGAGGAGATGAAAGCGATTTGCCATCTGCAATCTACAATACTCAATCCCCAGCGATAGCGCTGAGCAAAGGAGAAGATAGCCTGGGAATGGAGGTAAAGGAGACAGAGGGAAGAGATGAGAGCGAAGAGAAAGGGTTGAGTAGAGGAGAGAATAGCCTGGGAATGGAGGCAAGGGAGACAGAGGGAGGAGATGAGAGTCATCCGCTATTAGAATCAGGGGATATTTTGAAGGATATAGCCAGTAAGATATTTAAATTGAAACAGGGGCTAAGTCAGGCCACAGCAAGGGTGGAAGAGACGTATTTAACTTCTCTGGAAGCCAGGAAAAACGAGTTTATATCTGATTTAGAAAAAGAGATAGGCCGGATAGTTAATTTAGGTTCAGAGCTTGCTGAAAAAATGGAAGCTGAAAGAGATTATTATAAAGAAAAAATAATGAAAAGCCAGGGGAAAGGAAGAGAAGATTCAAAAGGAACCTACGATTTAACCGGCGACATAAGTGCGCTATCAGAAAAAATTGGAAATATAGGAAAAATCGTGGAAAAACTGCAAAATAAGGCTCAAAAGGTATTAAGTAAAACCGAAGAAATGACGAAAAAAGTATTAGGTGCTTCATATTTAGAGGGGGAAACTGTAAGCATAAACCGGCAGGTGATAGATAATCAATCCGAAATCAGGGAAGCGGTAAGTAATCTTCGGGAAGCGATTGAATCAATCCAGACTGAGGGGTTGAAAGTCGAAGACCTCTCGGCTCGGGCGGCCAGAATAGAAAACTTGATTCAAGAGGGAGAAAGGGTAATTTCTGAAGCCATCAGCCGATTCAAGGGGTTTTTGGCGGAGGAGCTGGATCTTACTGAAGTAGACATTTCAAGTCAGACGGTTGTTAAGACAGAAAAGGGTTGGAATCCGGATCCTCAATGGTTGGCTGAAAAAGCTAAAACGCTCAATGCTCTGGTTGGAAGAGATGATACAGTTATTTATGAGGCGTTGAGAGATATTTTGTCAGAGGCGTCAGATAAATTAGCTGAGGGGGAGGAATATTCTTCCGATATTAGGGGCTTAGATCACGGGAAGAAGATAGAGATAAGCGGAGAAACGGTAGAAAAGAAACACCAGAGTCAAGAAGAAAGTGACTCTGAGAAGGAAGAAAAGTGTTCCTCGGATATTTCAGAAAGCGGAAAAGGGGATAGACCTAAGTTATCTGAGCAAGACAAAAAGGTGGAAACGGAAAACGAATCCGATTCCTCTTTCGGTCAGGATAAAGAACAAGAGAGAGATGAACGAGAGCAAGATCAACCACAAAGGAGACAATATTATCAGACCTTCCCCAGGATCAAGAGATGGAGATCGACCTCTCAGCCAGAGGAGGTAGGCGCTTCTGGAGCGAGTCTGAAGGAGATAGATATATTAACGGCTTTAGCCCCTGCGGCGGGCGGAGATAAAGGTGAGTCTAACCTCAGGCAGTCCTTTCTTTACGAACTGGTTAAAAAGGTAAGGCTTCTTATTCAGGAGGGTCGGGCTGAAATGTTGATCAGAATCAGACCCGAACATCTGGGGCCTTTGATGGTTAGGGTAGGTCGTGATAGGGGAGGAAAGATCTGGGTCAGGTTTATTACCCCAAGCAGCCGGGTGGGCGCAATGGTTGAATCTAACCTCTCTCTTTTAAAAGAGGCTATGGAGGAATCAGGACTTGAGCTTGATTCTCTGGATGTTTGGGTAAGGGAAGGAAGTGAAGGGGAAGAGCGGAAAGGCCAGGAGGTTTATTCCGGAAAAGATAAATCATCCCGGAAGAAGAGATCGGGTCTAAATGAAATCCCGGCGGATGAAGTTGTTACCGAAGAACTTGATGAGGAGATAAGAAGTCGTCCTTTCTCGTGGTTGGCTGAGAATGTCAACTATATGGCTTAAAAATAAGTAACCGTTCACCTCACCACGGAGACACAAGGACACTGAGAAAAATCTAAAGGACAAGTCTCTTAATTCCGTCTTTCAAAACAGGTATTAAGTGTTTTTTCTAAAATCATTCTCCGTGTCTCAGTGTCTCTGTGGTGAACGATTACAAAATAAGATAGATTTCTCGCAACGGGGCAAAGACACAAAGGATGCTGATGGAGACAAATGGAAAATGTCGTAATTGTGAAGCGGCGCAAGTTTTCCATTGATTAGTGAATTACATTGATTGCACGTAGGATTTGTGAAATTAGGTTATCTGGACCTGCCAGACAACGAGAACCAACGCGAATTTCTCGAGAGAGTGTCAGTTCTTGCAATTTTCACAAAACCAAAATGCAATCGAGTTCGTGGTGATACGGGTGTTTTCCCGGGGTTCACTCCGTTGCATGGACTACGAACAATTGCGCGGCCTAATCGGTCTCGATCTAAGTTAGCAACTTTTGTGATCTGAGCGTCGTTGCGGGAAAATAAGCTTTTGACTCCAGTAGGTGTGAAACGGTTTTGTTCATCGTTTCGGCCATGGTCCACGGTTCACGGTCAATAGCTGGCGGGTTGCCTTTTATAGACGGTGTGGACAGGGTGGACGGAGTGGACGGTGTGGACGGTGTGGACGGTGTGGACGGTGTGGACGGTGTGGACGGTGTGGACGGTGTGGACGGAGTGGACGGGGTGGACGGGGTGGACGGGGTGGACGGGGTGGACGGGGTGGACTAGGTGGTCAGTGTTTCTACCGACTGCTAAATACTAAAGGCGAAAGGCTAACTAAAAATGGAGGGGAGGGAAAAGAATGGCGCTTACAAGTGGCGTGGAATCTTCTTTAAGTACTGCCTTTGCGAAGGGGCAAGCCCAAAAAGAAGAGGTCACGATGGGCAAGGATGATTTTTTAAAAATCCTTATTACCCAGCTTCAGAATCAGGATCCAACTAAGCCGTTGGAAGACAAGGACTTTATTGCCCAATTAGCCCAGTTTTCATCACTGGAGCAGATGACCAACTTAAATGACCAGTTTGAAAAGTTTATGGCGGCGGTCGGGTCTCCTCAAGCGAGAACATTGTCTTTACTGGGGGCCCATGTGAAGGCCATTGATCCCGTGTCTGAAAGGGGTGAGACCGTGACAGGTACGGTAAGCAAGATAAGATTTGTGGATCAAGAGCCGAGGTTAACTTTGAGTGTTTTCGACTATCCCACTCAAACCAATAAAGAAGTGGCTACCAATATTAAATTGGAAGACATTCAGGAGATTGGGCAGGTCGAATAACTATTATACGTTGGGGTTAGTTTTCTTCTTGAGTGCTCTATAGCTCAACCCTTTAGGCTTGTGAGGGAAGGGGCAGGGTTAAAGTCTTGAGTTGCAGAGCAACGGGGGAAAATCAAGCGCAACGAAAAAAGTGTAAGCTCTTTCGTAAGATTGATTCGCGAGAGCAAAGTTTTTCATTTATGAGGAGGTGATACTTAGATAATTATTCAAGTAAAGGTTATGAAGAAGGAGGTGGTAAGCTCCAGGAATCCCAACTAAAGGTTCAATGGATGGGACTAATTTATCTCGGACCAATAAAGAAGTAGACCTTCTTAAGCGTTGAACAAGGATGGACAACGTTACGTCCCAGAACTAAAATTCAGCAATAAGGAGGTCAAACAAATGATACAGGAGTTATGGACTGGCCTAACTGGTGTTAAAGAGCACGAGAAATGGCTAGATGTGATTGGTAACAACATTGCCAACGTCAACTCGATTGGTTTTAAGCAAACCCGGGTTACCTTCCAGGATCTCTTAAGCCAGAGAGAAGATTATGCGGTGGCTCCTCGAGAAGGACAGGGTGGGATTGATCCCAAACAGAGGGGTTTGGGTGTAGCCAACGCCACGATGCAGGTTCTCCACACCCAGGGGGGCTTAAAAACCACGGGGAAGACGACCGATGTGGCTATTAATGGTGAAGGTTTCTTCATCATGAGTGATGGTATCAGTGATGAATCCTATTATACCAGGGCGGGGGCCTTTGACCTAGATGCCAAGGGCATGCTGGTTAATCCGGCCAATGGTTTTCTGGTTCAGGGTTGGACGGCCCAGGTGGATGTGGCCACGGGCGCTAACTATATTGATACCAGTAATAAGTTAGGGGACATCTATATCGACAAAAAAGATATTATGGCGGCTAAGGCCACGGAGAATATCGGCTTCAAGGCCAATCTGAATTCTGAGCAGAACACCGCCATAGATACTATCGATCTTAAATTTACCGCCCCGATTGTGAGCACTCATAGAGTAGTCGGTCAAACTGAGGCAGGAGAAGGTCGTCTGGATACCACCAGGACCTTTGCCTTAGCCGGGTTTGATGATGGGGCTGATGCGGGTACGGATCCTGATTATCTTGATCTGAACAGCACCGTCACCATTAATGGCTATACCTCAAAGAGGTTGAATAGCTATGCCAGCATCGATGCCTTTATGAAGGAGGTCAATGAGTCTTCTACGGCCAATGTGACTATGAGATACATTTCCGAAGATGATGTATTTGAGATCAAGGCTGATATTCCGGGCGGCACGATAAAGTTGGCGGAGAATGTTACGGCCGCTGGGACGGCGGCTGGTCAGGTGGGACTCTTCAGCGAGATCAATATCCCGGTTCTGCCCACTGACGTAGCCAAAGATGAGTCCTCAGGCACGGTGACTACGGTTACAGGGACACCTCTGGATACTGATGTCAATGCCATTACCGATATTAATTTTGTCGGTCTGGATACTACTACTAAGGTGAAGGTCAATGGCTATATTTCTGATACACTTGGTTCAGGAAAATATGCCACCATCGATGATCTTTTGACGGAGATCAACGCCAGTGAGGCGGCGGGTGTGACGATGGAGTATGATGTGGCTACCAGAAAGTTTAGTATCAAAGGAGATACGGAAGGGGCCACGGTGACCATCCAGGATGTGGATACCGTTGGAACTACGGGAGTGGACACCGGGTTCTTCCATGCTATTCAACTTATGGCTGGCGGAGCGACCGCGGAGAAGGTTATTGCTCCAGCTCCCAAGACAGCGGTGACCGAGGTCTCACTTGAGATCGAGTTTAAGCATCTCTTTGATCCTCAGAATCCTGGAACTGACTACTATAGCTGGCAGGTTATCGATCCGGCTAATAAGAGGGATCCTGTCTTGCCTGAGTTTGTGAGCAGCGGTGATGTGACTGAGGATCCCCATGCGACCAGTTACATCGATACCAGAACCACGAATATCACCGGGCTATCAGCCCTTGTTCCAGAAGGGGCCACTGCGGCGATTGGTGGGACTATTACTATTAATAACTGGACCTCACAGCTCCTGACGGATGCGAATTACACCAGCATTGACGCCTTGATGACCGAGATAAACAACTCAGATGCAGCCGATGCGGTTATGACCTATGATGCCCGGGCTGATAAGTTTACCATCAACGCCAAAACAGCCGGCGCTGATTTAAAGATATCTCAAAATCCTGGGGCTGGTGAGACGGGGTTCTTTACCGCCATAAATATGATGAAGGCGGCGGATAATAATGAAAGGATCCTGGCGGCTACCGGCGGGATTTTAGAGATTGATCGCGAGACGGGCTATGTCGTCAACAACTTCAAGAATACTGAAGAGGCGATCAATGGCGGGAATGGTAATGAGGTTTTGGACTTAGACACTGAAATCCCGGATGCCACCAATGACGATTGGGTGACGAAGAGTGCCGTCACCGGTCGGGACTATTTTACCCTCAGATTTAACGGCAATGATGTGGCTGTCTTTATTCCCAATGATGTCCGAGATCAACAGCAGATCACCTTTGCCGTAAATATGGGCGAGGAGAAAGAGGATATTGCCGGGACGATTCAGGCCGATACTGGCTCACCGGTCACGGCTGAATTGAAGAGAGATCAAGACTATCTCTATAAGACGGCCGAGGCAGTTTATGACTCCCTGGGTGTGGCCAATGAGCTTGAATTCGTCTTTGAAAGGCTGGAGACCAATAAATGGCTCTGGCATACTCTGGACCCGGTGGAAGAGGGCAAAGTGGCCGGTTATGGAACTATGATCTTTAATGATGATGGGACCTATAACAAAGAGCTTTCCACTGTCTTCCAGTCTCCGTCTGATCCGAAGACCTTTGATGATGACGGCGGGAGCGTTTATGGGGGGAGTGTTGGCTTCCAGGGGATATATTTTGATCCTCCAGAGCTTCCTTATGACAATGATCAGGGCGGCTCTCCACCGAATCAGTATGGAGCTGATGATGTCCAGATAGCTCCTGACTTCTCTCAGGTGGTGCAGTTTGCCGCTAATAACTCAAATGTCTATGCTAATGATCAGGATGGATACGCCAAAGGGGAACTCCAGGATATTAATATTAATACCACTGGGGTAGTCATTGGTATCTATTCCAATGGTAAGAACCAGGATATGGCTCAAGTGGCCCTGGCTACCTTTAACAATGCCAGTGGATTGGACCAGGTAGCGGGAACCATGTTTAAGCAGACCGGTAATTCTGGCGAGGCGGTCATCGGCGTGGCTGGAGAGAGCGGCAAGGGAAGTATTGCTTCCAAGACGCTGGAGAACTCCAACGTCGATTTGACGGAAGAATTTATCAATATGATCATCGCAGAACGTGGATTTACGGCCAATAACCGTACCATAACGACGGCTGACCGTATAATTCAGGAAGTATTCCGTCTGAGACCATAATTATTAGGTTGATATAGCGGGATAAATTAAGGGGCAAGGCCTATGGGCCTTGCCCCTTTTCCTTTTTACCGACAGGATAGAAGTTCAGGCCTTGATCATCGTTTCAGTCACGGTCCAGGGGTTCGCGGTCAATAGCCGGCCAGTGGCCTTCTATGGACGGGGTGGACTATGTGGACGGGGTGGAGACTATGTGGACGGGGTGGACTATGTGGACGGGGTGGAGACTATGTGGACGGGGTGGAGACTATGTGGACGGGGTGGAGACTATGTGGACGGGGTGGACTATGTGGACGGGGTGGACTATCTGGACTGTATTGTATGGACAGTGGGTTCTCTCCCGACTGGCCGAAACGATGATCAAGACCGGCCAGCAAGATTTTCCTTGACTTTCAAGGGTAATTGTGATATTCCCAATGTCATCTGTCTTCTGTCATTCACTAACGAGAAGGAGGTTTAATTGAGCCACTTTTCACTCTCTGAGATAGACCCCTCCTGGCTGGCTATGTTGAAGAGCCGCCTCAGAGATTACCATTACCAGGAAGAGGCCATCGCCTCAAGGCTGGATATCCCCAGTATTTATATTATTAGGCACCTGGATATTCCCCTCCATACCCATCGCTTACGGAAAATCTGCCCAGAAAATATCCTGATTAGGCTATTTCTTTTAGAGGAGGAATTAGAGGCTAAGGCCATCAAGCATGTATTTACGCCTTCTGAGGTTGAAATACTGGAAAAGATAAAATTGATTCGGATAAAGGAGAGAGGTCGGCGGGTTAAATCTCAAGTAAAGATTTATCCTTATCAGGGGTATTATTTTGCTTCGGACCGCCAATTCTTTCCTGAAGAGGAAGTAAAGGATGCCGAACTGGTCTATTACATAGGCTCTGATTCAATTGATCTGGCCTCTTCGACGGTGAGGAGGGAAGTGACTTCCACCCTTGATCTATGTACCGGGACCGGTATTCAGGCCATTCTGGCGGCTAAACATACTCGAAAGGTAATTGGGGTGGATATAAATCCACGCGCCGTCAATTTTGCTGGCTTTAATGCCAAACTTAATCAGGTGGAGAATGTTTCCTTTGTGGTTGGAGACCTGTATGAACCGGTCGGAGAGGATAAATTTGACCTCATTCTGGCTAACCCGCCTTTTGTTCCTTCGCCCCACGAAGAATCGGATGAAGTCTTTTATCGTGACGGAGGTAAGAAGGGGCACGATATTTTAAGCCAAATAATGAGGGGGCTGTCGGCCCATCTGAAAGAAGGCGGCTATTGCCAGATAATTACTCTTTTTGCCCGGACTTCAGATCGCTCTCAGGAAGAATTACTCAAATCCTGGCTTAATAATGGCCCTTATCAGACCTCCTTATTCCTTCTTGATACCTATTCCATTTACCAAATAGCCTATTCCAACACCTTTACTATAGCCCTGGAGAAGAATTATAATACCTATAAGAAAGAAGTTGTCAGGTGGCTTGAGAGCTTTGTTAGTCAAGGGATAGAAGCCATAGACTATGGGGTAATAAATGTGCTGCCTGGGGAGGCCTTTACTTTCACCAGGTGGAGTAGTCAGTCAGTAATCGGTGATCGGTGAATAGACTATGTGGACTGGATGGACGGGGTGGACGGGGTAGACGGGGTGGACGGTATGGACGGGGTAAACGGTGGATTCTATTCCCAGCGGCCCAAACGATGAATAAGACCACCTGGGCAGTTATAAGCTATCAACTGCCACCGACTTACCTCGATCTACTGAGAAGCGGCTCTGGTTGTCTGATCCATGGTAAGTTTGGTAGACTTTGTTATCAATTATCTGGACTCAGACTTCGAGTTTTGTGGAGCCTGGACCCAAAAATTCAAAGATCAATTGGTGATTGCCCCTGGATGACATACAAAATGTAGTAGTTATTTCTGTAGACATACTATATATAGATAAAGAGGGGGCGTAAATAAGGAGCACTCTCTTGTCCCGTAAAAATTTAGAAAAAAAACTTAAAGCTTTACTTGACATATTTTCAAAAAGGTGGTATATTGACTCCAGATAGATAGGCAGACAGTATGAGACATAAATAACCGTCAGCAAATAAAAGACTTGTAGGTTGCTTCCCTATTAGTCACTCATCAGATTTTAGCGATGGGAAGTAGAACAACTGGCTACTAATAACTATCCTGAAGGTATGTTATGGTTGAGGTTACCCGTTTTAACGGAACCAAAATTTATATCAGCGCCCACCAAATTGAGACCTTAGAAGCTACTCCAGACACAGTTATCACCCTTCTTTCCGGCAGGAAATACATTGTGGTTGAAAACATAGAAGAGATTATCAATAGGATCGTAGAATACAGGCAAAGACTGGGCTCCTGGGGGAATGAGAATGAGAATCCGCCTATTGAGGATAAAGAATACGACATTGCCTCGTCAGTGCCCAGCGATGACCTTGGATAACGCCACTATATCATTATAAGAATCGGAGGTAGACATTATGGATATAGCGACCTTAGGCGGTCTGGCTTTTTGTATCGCGATGGTTGTTATAGGTATTCTGTTAGGCGGAAGCCTTACTCAGTTTATCGACTACCCCTCAATGGCTATTACTATTGGAGGAACAATCGGGGCTGTCACGATGGCCTTTCCGCTATCCAATATGATTAATCTGATCTCCGTGACGTTGAAGGCGGTTATGCCTTATAGTTCCAATCCCACCGATATCATTAAGACTTTTGTCACCTTTGCGGAGAAGGCCAGGCGTGATGGACTCCTAGCGCTGGAAAGCGATGTCGGGAATTTGACCGATTCTTTTATGCGGAAGGGGCTGCAGTTAGTAGTTGACGGGACTGATCCGGCTGTGATCCGGACGGTTATGGAGACAGACCTGGCCGGGATGGAGGCCAGACACGCCACTTGTACCAGTATATATAAGATGATGGGGTCTCTGGCCCCGGCCTTTGGGATGATGGGGACACTGATTGGACTGATCAATATGCTGGCGCATATGGATGACCCATCCACTATCGGGCCGTCTATGGCGTTGGCCTTGATTACCACTATGTATGGCTTTATGATTGCCAATATGTTTTGTATCCCTATGGGAAATAAGCTGGCTGTTTATAGCAGTCGGGAAGCCGGGGATCGGATCTTGATGATAGAAGGTATGATGGGCATCCAGGCCGGGGATAACCCGAGGGTCCTGGAGGAAAAATTAAAATCCTTCCTTGCTCCGGCCCAGCGTGGCGCCGAGGGATAAAAGGGGAGATGAGATAAATGGCCATTACTAAATGCAAAAAGTGCGGGGCCAATGTGGAGTACGAGGAAGGCAGCTCTGTTCCTGAATATATGGTTACTTATGGAGACATGGTTACTCTCATACTCTGTTTCTTCGTGGTGCTCGTCTCCATGGCTACCTTTGATAAGGTTAAGCTAAATATTGTCTTTTCTTCCATTCGGGGCGCCTTAGGGGCCCTGGAACAAGGGCCGACCACTCAAAAATCAAAATTGCTTTCGATGGGGGTAGGCACCCAGCAGTTATCCCGCGGGACACCAATTATGGTTACCGGCAGAGAAGCCGAGCAGGGAAGGAGAGAAAAGGAAGGTTTACAGGAGCGGGCAGCTATGGTAATGGGGGAAGAGATGAAGCAGGGGCTGGTTAAATTCCGTTATGACGAGCGTGGAGAGATAGTTCAACTTACCGACAAGGCCCTCTTTGTGCCGGGAGACCCCAACCTCAAGCCTTCAGCCAGACCTATCCTTGATAAGCTTGTCCTTCTCATTGAATCCATTCCCAATGAGATAGTGGTAGAAGGACATACTGACGACCAGTCCATCCATACGAGGGAAGTTCCATCTAACTGGCATCTTTCTTCTATGCGGGCTACTGGTGTCCTTAGTTATCTGGAAGCCAAAGGGATTTCTCCTAAACGGCTTTCTATGGCTGCCTACGGCGAATATAGGCCCATAGTGCCTAATAATTCCCTTGTCAATAAGGCGATAAACAGGCGGGTTGATGTACTCATTAGGAGAGAGGAAATAGGGCACGAGGATCCTTTGATGGACTGAAGGGACCAAAGGGACCAAAGGGACCAAAGGGACTAAAGGGACCAAAGGGACCAAAGGGACTATTGGCTATTGGCTAATTGTTAATGTGAGTTATGGCTGAAGAAGAGAAAGATGGGGAGAAAGAAGTTCCGCTGGCAGATGGAGAGGCGGTGGAAGGTGAAGCTTTGGAGGAACAAGAAGAAGCTGTTGTGGAAAAACCTCCTATGCCGGAATGGAAGCTGGCCCTTATCGCCGCTATCGTGGCTATTATAGCGGCAGTAGTGGTAGGTTATATTATCGGAGCAGGGAGGGAGCCGAGGACCATCAGCTTTTTGGAGTTGGCCAGAGAAGAAAGGGGGCCGGAAAAGGCAAAGGCTCAACTTGGTTTTTTAATCATTGAACCAAAGAAACCACTCATGGCTAATTTGCAGGATAGTCCTGAAATAAGGGGTGAATATATGGCTATCCTGCACGATGTTCGTCTCCTGGGGGATAAAGCTAAGTATCCTACCCTGGATATGGAGCTTTTTAATCGAAAATTCCAGTTGCGTGATATTTTTCATAATGTTCTTATTACCAAGACAGAGAAGGAGTTGGGTAGTAAAGTAGGCAAAGAGGCCTTTAAAGAAGAGATGGTAGAAAAAATCAACGCTATCCTGCAGGATGGTCAGATAGATGATATATATGTGCAGCTTATTGTAGAACTACGAAAAGAAGCAGAAGACTAACCGATGAGAAAGGGGGTGAGGTGAAATGGCTGAAGAGGAGAAAAAAGAGGGAGAAGAGGCGCCGGCAGAGGAAGAGAAGAAGAAAGAAGGCGGCTCACCGATAGTCAAGATTTTGATTATTGTCATTATTATTCTTGTGGCTGCCTTGATTGCCGCCATTGTTGCCTCTGTGGTAGCCAGGAAGACCAAAGCCCCGGAGATTCAATACGAAGAAGAAGTAGTGGCTGAGGAAGAAGAACATAAAAAAGAGGCGAAAGAGCCACTGCTGGCATATCCTCTGGGAGATGATCCTATTACGGCCCGGTTGGCTGATATGGAAGAGAGTCACATGGTCTCGGCTGAGGTAACCGCAGCCTACGATAAGAAGTATAGCGGTTTAGCTGAAGAGCTGGAAGCCAGAGTACCTCAGTTGAGAGATATTGTCAATACCTCTCTCCTGGATAAGACTTTTAAGGAACTTCAGACTCAGGAGGGAAAGATTGCCCTTCAAAAGGAATTAGTAAAGAAGATGAACCAGGTTTTGAAAGACGGCCAGCTTGATGAGGTTTATATACAACTGGTGATTCAATAATTTGGAGGAAACTATGGCTGAAGATGAGGAATTAGATCTGGAAGAAGAAGCCTCTGAAGAGGAGCCAACTAAGGAAGCGGGTGTGTCTGAGGAAGCAGAGGCCGTAGAAGAAGAAAAAGAAAAAGAAGAAGGGCAGAGGAAGATTCTGGAGTATAACTTCCGTAAGCCGGTTAGTGATCAACTCTCGCCTAAGGAACTTCGGGATCTCAGACCGAGATTTGAAGCTTTTGCCCGTCTGGTGGAAAGGTCCCTGTCGGCAAGTTTCAGAACCGGCGTAAAAATGACGACAGACGAACTCACCCAGGTGAAGTATGAAGAATTTATTGCTTCCCTTTCCGCGCCTTACATCCTGGTTATTATCAATATGGCTCCCTTTCGCGCCGATGCCCTCGTTGAGCTGGAGCCGGCGGTAACTTTCAATATCCTGGAACGGTCTCTGGGTGGTTTAGGTGAGACCAAAGATTTAGAGAGGAAAATAACCGATGTTGAGGCTTCAGTAGTGGCCGAAGTGGTTGAGGGGATTTTTGACTGTTGGTCTGAGACCTGGAAAGATGCGGTTGAGTTTAAGTCCCAGGTGCTTAATGTGGTGCAGAATATGTCAGAATTTGTTCAGACCATTCCTGATTATGAGGTGGTAGTTTTGTCCAGGACCACCCTGGCTATTGAAGGGAGAGAAGAACAAGTATCAGGAGGAATAAATCTGTGTCTTCCTTTTCGGGTGATGGGTCTTTTGGTGGCTAAATTAAAGGGCAAAGATGAAAACAAGCATGTGGAAGTCAGGGTGGTTAATCCCGAGACGCTGGAGAAGATGAAGAGGCGGATGAATGTAGTTAAGATGCCGGTAGTTTGTGAATTAGGCCTGGTAGGGTTGACGGTGGGTGAAGTAGTGCAACTTCAGGTAGGAGATGTGGTTAAATTAAAGACCAAGGCAACCGATAATTTACTTCTAAAGGTGTCTGAGCAGGCTAAGTTTAGGGTTACGCCAGGCACGGTTGGAAGCAAGCTCGGGGTTCAAATTCGAGAGGTCATCGAAGAATTAAGCGGAGATGTTATTTTTAAGGAGGTAGGGTAATTAATGGTTGATCAACAAACACTCGCCCCGGAAGAGATAGAAGCGCTCCTTGGTGCCGGAGAAGAGGAAGGGAAGGCGGTTCCGTCGGAGAAGGGACTTTCTCAGGATGAAATAAAGGTCATATCCGGTGTTATGGGTAAGGCTATGGAGGCTTGCGGTAGTGTCCTATCCACCACCCTTGGCCGGAAAGCCTCTATAACAAACCCCGAGATTGTAGTGGAGGCAGTAGAATTTTTGAGGGAGAGTTTTCCCAGTCCGGCTATTATAGTTGAATCAGAATATATCCAGGGTATTAGGGGAGAAACGGTTATCATCCTGCCCAAGAATATAGGGGCAATTATTGCTGATCTGATGATGGGAGGGGATGGATCATCGCCTCCAGAGGAGATCAATGAGCTTTATTTGGGAGCCGTGAATGAAGTCTTAAGGCAGATGATGAGCGCCGGCGTGGGAACTTTTGCCACTACCCTAAATAAAGGGGTAGAGATGAGTAGTCTTAGAGTAAATGTGGTTGCCCCAAGAGATATTACTTTGTCTCTTTTTAAACGGGACATAGTAGTCAGGATTGTTTGCAGATTAAGTATCAGCGGGTTTGAGGCTGATTCATTTATCCAGTTAATTAGTTTTGACTTAGCCAAAGCTATTGTGGCTGCTTACAGGGAGAGCAAGGGAGTTCATCCTGTCCAGTTTGTCCCGCTTGGGCCGGGTGCTCCTGGCGCTGAAGGCAATATTGGTCTTTTAACGGATGTTCCGGTTACTGGGGCGGTAGAGCTTGGTCGAACCGAGATGCATATCAAAGATATACTTTCTCTTGGTCCAGGCTCCATTGTGGAGTTGGACAGAGAAGCCGGGGAGCCGGTGGATTTACTCATAAATGGTAAGCTTATTGCCAAAGGAGAAGTAGTTGTCATTGACGATGATTTCGGGATCAAGATTACAGAGATTATCAGCCCGGCGGAGCGGATATCACACATATAACGATTAACAATTAATAATTGGTAACACTTAGCCACTAAGACACAAGGGCAATAGCCAATAGGTAATAGGGAAGAATGCCCTGTTGGCTATTGATAACTGATGAGAGATATGGCTCATACGACCAAGGCAGTTCTGATGAATGTCCCTATGAAGGTGAGTGTTGAATTGGGACGGATTAAATTATATGTTAAAAATGTGCTTGATTTAGATGTAGGCTCTGTTATTTCTCTACATAGACCAATTGATGAACCAGTTGATTTGCGGATTAATGATAAGATATTTGCCAAGGGTAGGGTGGTCACGGTCGAAGATAGGTTTGGGTTTAGGATCGAAAATATCATTACACCGGCCGAGAGGTTAACCGGCTTAGTGAGGTGATGGCGATTGAAGCGGATATTGATTTTAATTTCTCTGATCTCAGGATTACTCTTACTGAGAGGGGGACTATCTCTGGCCAATCCCGCTGAAAGGGAGGAAATAAAACCTCAGGCCCAGGAAGAAGCAGTTAATCAAGGGAAAAACATTAACGCCGATCCGCCCTCAGAACAATCTGCCGTCCCGGGTACCCACGAAGTGGGTGCGCCATCCGCCGTCGGCCAACAAGAGACCCTGGGCGGATACGAATTCAATATGCTTGGGCTTGGACTCAGAGTTATTCTGGCGTTAGGTCTAATAGTGGGCGTTATTTACCTGGTTTTTCGTTTCTTTCTGAAAGGGAAAGGTATTATGGGTGGAGCGAGCTTTATTTCTATTTTAGCCACGGCTCCTTTAGCCCCCAACCGATACCTTCAGTTGGTTGAGTTGCCTGGACGGATTCTGGTCCTGGGGATAGGAGAAAAAGGAATAAATTTTTTAACTGAAATAAAAGACAAAGAAGAGATTGATTTGATAAAGACTCAGAGCAGCAGAGAGGGAATTAAGAATCATCCCTTTTCTCACTATCTGAAAGGATTTTTGGGTCGTTTTGGGGTAGAAGAAAGAGAGAGCGATCCTTATGAAGAAAGACTTAACTTTTTGATAAGAGAGAGGGAACATCTGGCCCGGTTGGAAGTTGAGAGTAGGCAACCGTAGTTATTACTCAGGTGATCACCCATCATCGATTATTGATTAGAGGTTGCGTAACTATTCAGCCACTGATTAACCCGGATTAGCACGGATAAATTAGAATGAGTTTAAAATATGAAAAAATAACAGAGGACATTAGTGGAGGAGCATTTGAAGTTTACAATTTGGAAGAGAAAGAGTTGAATTTAAACGATTCATATATTAAAAAAATCAGTGTTTCATCCGTGTCCATCTGTGGCTGAATAGTTACGAGGTTGCTTTCATTCGGAAGCATGGGGGTAGGGAGTAGAATCAACATTTTGGGGGAGGGGAACTTTTCTTGCGCTTAGTTGGACCAATTTTGCTCCTGATTATTATGGTTAATGGGCTTATTGTCCCCCTTGCTCAGGCCGAGCCGGCCATTCCTATCCCCAAAATAGGCCTTGACATTACCGAAGCCAAAAATCCTAAAGATGTAGCCCTTACCCTCCAGATTCTTTTTCTCCTTACCATTCTTAGTTTAGTCCCCTCTATTCTGATTATGCTCACTTCCTTTGTCCGCGTAGTGATTGTCTTCTCCTTTATCAAACGGGCCTTAGCCACACAGGAGATGCCGCCGCAACAAGTAATCGTGGGGTTAGCTCTATTTCTCACCTTCTTTATAATGGCCCCTACCATTTCCACCATACATTCAAATGCGATTAAGCCCTATTTAGACGGAAAGATAACGGTGGGAGAAGGGATATCTAAGGCAGAGGCGCCGCTTCGTGAGTTTATGTTCAAGCAGACCCGGGAGCGGGATATTGACCTCTTTCTTGACATAAGCAAGTTGCCTCGACCTAAAAATAGAGACGAGGTGCCGACCTATATCCTGATGCCTTCTTTTATGATCAGCGAATTGACGACGGCTTTTCAGATGGGAATACTTTTGTTCATACCCTTTATAGTCATTGATATGGTAGTAGCCAGTGTCCTTATGTCTATGGGGATGATTATGCTCCCTCCGGTTATGATATCGATGCCCTTTAAGATTTTGCTTTTTATTATAGTTGATGGCTGGCATTTAATTACCCGGTCAGTGATCTTGAGCTTTCATTAACCGATTGTAGATTGCGGATTGCGGATTGCAGATTTATCCCAATCCGAAATCCGAAATCCGAAATGAGAAGAGGAGGCCGCTATGTCAGAAGGTTTTGTGGTTAGCCTGGCCCAGGAGGCCCTTTTTATGGCTATTCTTATTTCTGCACCTATGTTGGGGATAGGGTTAGTGGTTGGATTGATCATCAGCATCCTACAGACAACCACCTCCATTCAGGAGCAGACATTAACGTTTGTCCCTAAAATTATTGCTATCCTGCTTTCGGTGGGGCTTTTTGGGGCATGGATGCTGCGGACGCTAATGGATTATGCAATAAGATTGATTATGTTATTACCTAATGTAACGGGATAGGTAGATAGGCTGAAGACTGAAGGCTGAAGGTAGATAGGCTTCAGCCTATCTACCTGAATTATTAATGGCGATGGAACCTATACTCAACCTGGAACCGATTGTCAAGCATTTTCAGGCATTTTTTCTTGTTCTGGCCCGCACTTCTGGTATATTTGCGGCCTCCCCATTCTTTGGGAGCATGGATATCCCGATACAGGTAAAAGCTGCCCTGAGCTTACTGCTTTCGTTGGTTATTTTTCCTGTGGTTGGCTTGGGGGTGGGAGAGAGGATCCCTGAGAATGTGATGCTTTATGGGATTTTTGTCTTACAAGAAGTAATGGTCGGTCTTATTATTGGCTTTATTACCAGCCTAATATTTACCGCCTTTCAATTGTCCGGGCAGTTTTATAGTCTTCAGATAGGTTTTGGGATTGTTAGCGTGATGGACCCTATGTCTCAAACCGAGATTCCCATTATCGGCCAATTAGTAGGTCTACTGGCCCTGCTTGTCTTTATCCTCTTCGGGGGGCATCATTTAACCATTAAAGCCCTTTGTGAAAGCTACACCCTTGTCCCGGTCCTTCATCTTCGCTCAGCCTCTTCTTTAGTTATGCATATAACTGACTTAGTCGCAGCTATGTTTTTGATTGCGATGAAGATCGGTTTGCCTATTATTGGAACTGTCTTTTTGACGGATGTGTCTTTTGGGATACTTTCTCGGGCGGCGCCCCAGATGAATATTATGATGATAGGCTGGCCAGTGAAGATTTTGGTGGGACTCATTACCTTGATTGTCTTTATTCCTCTCTTACACCAGGCGATGGTTAATGTCTTTGCTAACCTTTTTTCTGATCTTAATGTTATTATGCGGGCGATGGGGAAGTAGAAGTTTCGAGGTGTTTCGAGTTTCGAGTTTGAAGTTTCAAGTTTTGTTGGGGGGACGAAACACATGGGGTTGGCCTTTGCCATATCAGAAGTTAGAAGTCAGATGTCGGAGGTCAGAGGTCTCTGTCTTCTGTCTTCTATGTTTCAACGGCTAACAGATTGCCCCGAAACCCGAAACTCGGAACTTGTTTTCGATCTCCAGCTCTTTGCGGCTGAAGATGAAGGCCGGACAGAGGAGCCTACTACCCGTAAAAGGGAAAAGGCCAGAGAAAAAGGCCAAGTAGCTAAATCTATGGAGATCAGTCAGGGGGTCATCACCCTGATTGCTTTCCTGGTTCTTTTCCTGGTCTACCCCTATATCTTTGATGATTTATATAAATTTACGCGGCAAATGTTGTCTGAAGCCCATATCTACCAGATTAATCTTGACTCCATCCATTTAATTTTGATTTTTCTAATTGTTCTATTAGCTAAGATTCTTGCGCCCATTATGATTGCGGCTACTTTAACCGCCCTGATAGCTAATTTTGCCCAGGTCGGCCTTAAGTTTACGCCTCAGGCCCTGAGGTTCGATCTGTCCAGGATAAAGCCTTCACCCCAGAATTTTATAAAAAAGGTTCTAATTTCCAAACAGGTAGGTTTTAACCTGATCAAATCTATTTTTAAGGTGGTTACGGTTGGCTATATCCCTTATTGGATTATCAAAACGAATTTTATCCATTTACTTTCTATGGTCGATATGGGCACCTTTCAAGCCTTCGGCCTGATCGCTAAACTAACCTTTGATATTGTCCTGTATACTACTCTTCTTTTACTTTTTTTAAGTATATTTGACTATATGTTTCAGAGGCATGAAATGACCGAAAGTCTAAAGATGACCAAACAGGAAGTCAAAGATGAGCGGAAGATGCAGGAAGGAGACCCTTTAGTCAAGGCCAAGATCAGGGAGCGGCAGAGGGCCGCGGCTTACAGAAGGATGATGCAAGAGGTCCCTGAGGCGGATGTAGTCATTACTAACCCGACCCACTTAGCGGTAGCTATTAAATATGAGGCCAGTTACATGGCGGCTCCGACGGTAGTGGCCAAAGGCAAAGATGAAGTAGCCGAACGAATTGTTGAGATTGCTAAAGAGAATAATATACCGGTAGTAGAAAATAAACCTCTGGCCCAGGCCCTGTATGAATCAGCCGAGATTGGGGACGAGGTTCCGCCTGATCTTTATCAGGCCGTGGCTGAGGTGCTGTCTTATGTCTACAAGTTGAAGAATAAACGACCGTAACGATTGCGGAATGCGGATTGCGGAATGCAGATTGCGGAATGGAAAATCTGGAATCCGAAATCCGAAATGAGAAAAGAGGGAGAAAAAGGATTGTAGATTACGGAATATCCGATTGCGGATTGCGGAATGCGGAATGGAAAATCTGGAATCCGAAATCCGAAATGAGGGTCCGAAATCTGCCATCCGAAATAAGAAATGGCTGTTGCGGCTGAGGCGATGCCCAGGCCTCAATGGATGAAAAATGCTGATGTCCTGGTGGCGATAGGTATCATTACTATTGTCATCATGATGATCATTCCTGTACCGCCTTTTTTGCTGGATATACTTCTTTCCCTCAATATAATGGTGGCGGTAGTGGTTATTTTGACCACCATTTATCTGGTTAAGGCCATTGAATTTGCAGTGTTTCCCTCCTTATTGTTGGTGGCCACTGTCTATCGGCTGGGCTTAAATGTTTCTACTACCCGAATGATCCTTCTGGGACGGGGGGAAGAGATCGGCCTCATCAAGGCCTTTGGCACCTTTGTGGTGGCCGGGAATTATGTGGTGGGGGTGGTTATCTTCCTCATTTTAGTCCTGATTCAGTTTCTGGTCATTGTTAAGGGCACGACCAGGGTCTCTGAAGTAGCGGCCAGATTTACCCTCGATGCGATGCCGGGTAAACAGATGGCCATTGATGCCGACCTGAACGCCGGTCTGATTACCGAAAAGGAAGCTATTGCCCGCCGGCAGGAGATTCGACGTGAGGCGGATTTTTATGGGGCGATGGACGGAGCGGCTAAGTTTGTTCAGGGAGATGTTATTGCCGGCTTGATTATTACGGTGGTTAACATCGCGGGTGGTTTTATCATTGGCGCCTGGATGCTGGGGATGAGTATAGGGGATGCGGCCCGGACTTTCACCTTACTTACGGTTGGAGACGGATTAGTCAGTCAAATTCCGGCCTTACTTATTTCAGTGGCTACAGGTTTAATTGTCACCCGGGCTGCTTCAGAATCCAATTTAGGGGAAGACCTTATTTCGCAGCTTATGAATAGACCTCGGGTTCTCTGGATTACGGCCGGCACTTTAGCTTTTCTGGCCTTTACTCCTTTGCCGACTTTTCCTCTTCTCTCTCTGGCTATTGGAGCCGGCGCTATGGCTTATCTTATGGGCCGGGAGGCCAGGGTTGGCAAGGAGGTTTTAGAGAAAGAGAAGAAGAAAGAGGAGGCCGATCGGGCCAGAAAACCTGAAAGCGTGATTTCACTCTTAAAACCTGATCCAATGGAGCTCAGTATCGGCTACAGTCTCATTCCCCTGGTTGATCCTGAACAGGGGGGAGACTTGCTGGAAAGGGTGACCATGATCCGGCGTCAGTGCGCCCTGGATATGGGTATCGTGGTTCCGCCTATCAGGATCAGAGACAATATGCAGCTTAAGCCCAATGTCTACTCTATTCTGATCAAGGGAGTGGAAGTGGCCGGCGGAGAAATTAAAGTTGATCATTATTTAGCCATGAATCCCGGCACCGTAACCAAAGAGTTGAAGGGGGAAGAGACCATTGAGCCGGCCTTTGGTCTGCCGGCTATCTGGATTACTGAGGGACAGCGGGAACAGGCGGAAATGGCCGGATACACGGTGGTTGATCCACCTTCTATTGTGGCGACTCATCTGACCGAGGTTATAAAACGCAATGCCTCTCAGCTCCTGGGACGCCAGGAAACTCAAGAGTTGTTGAACAATATCAAAGAAAGCTATCCGGCGCTGGTTGATGAATTAGTTCCCAGCGTCCTCCCGTTGGGTGAGGTTCAAAAGGTCCTCCATAATTTACTTGATGAGGGTATATCTATCAGGGATTTAGTGACTATCCTGGAGACATTGGCTGATTATGCCTCAAAGACAAAAGACACTGATACCTTAACCGAATATGTCCGCATGGGGCTTAATCGTCAGATATGCAATAGATATAAAACTCCCGAAAGGACATTGCCGGTTATTACCCTGGATCCGAAAATAGAGGAGATGATCTCCCAGAGTATCCAGGAAACAAGAGAGGGGCCTCAGATCGTTTTAAAGCCGGCGATTATCCAGCAGATTATTGCTTCTCTTTCTGGGGAGATAAAAAAGGCCGCTGCTATCCGCTATGAGGTTATTCTTCTCTGTTCACCCCAGGTCAGAAGACATGTGAGGGAGATGACTAAGCGGGTAGCTCCCAATTTGATTGTGCTATCTTATGCGGAGGTATCACCCGATGTAGAGGTGGAATATATCGGGATGGTCAAGATATAATAATTATCGTAACTATTCAGCCACTGATTAACACGGATTAGCACGGATAAATAGCAGATAGCAGAGGACAGAAGGTAGGGGCAACCCCCTGTGGTTGCCCAACACAGGAAGGACAGGCACAGGGGCCTGTTCCTACAATGGACACCTTGCGGACACGAATCACGGACACGGTTTACGGATTTAATGGTGCATATATTAAAAATCAGTGTTTCATCCGTGTAAATCTGTGGCTGTATAGTTACGTTAATTTAAAAAGGGGGTATGTTTTCATGATGAAGTATAAGACTTATGTGGCCGAGACATTGCCTCAGGCCATACTGAAGATGACCCTTGATCTGGGCAAGGACGCTATTATGATTAATCACCGAAATACCAGGCAGGGGGGGGTTTTAGGTCTCTTTTCAAAACCCATGGTTGAGGTAACGGCGGCTTTGCCGACGGCCCGTTCAAGTCCGGGCGTCAAGCCGTCAAGCTTGGCGACCAATCGTTCCAGGCCGGGAATAAACCATTCTTCCGAAGAACAGGCTGTCCCCCTTCCACCTACCTCATTGAGCGCCGTGGATGAGAAGCCGCCTTTGACTAAGGTTTATTCTCCGCCTAAATCTGTCATCAAACCCGTTGATGAAAGAGTTGAGTTTAATCTTATCCATCAAGAGATGCGAGAGCTTAAAAGCAAGATTGACCTGTTGGTGAGTAGTCAGCGGCCAGGTAACGGCCATAATTTTTATCCGGGTCGAAGTGAGGAGTTTTATCGCTGTATGATTGGAAATGGGATGGAGAGCGAGCTTTCTGAGAGGCTAATTAAAGACCTTATTTCTGATAACCCCTCTTTGAACCTGGAAGATAGGGAGGAGCTCCGGAAAGGATTGGCGGCCCGTTTAGAGAGGCTGATCGAGATAGACGCTGATTCCTGGGAAGTAGAAGAGGGGACGCCCAAGACTTTGGTTCTGGTTGGGCCGACCGGCGTAGGTAAAACAACGACGGTGGCTAAATTGGCGGCTGATTTTGCCTTCCATAAACAGCTCAAGGTAGCCTTGATTACTATTGATACCTATCGAATAGCCGCCGTGGAACAACTTAAGGCCTTTGCTGAGATACTTGGAGTTCCCTTGAAAGTAGTCTTTACCCAAAATGAGTTTAGTGAGGCTATTGAGAGCTTTTCTGACTGCGATCTGGTCCTCATTGATACAGCCGGCCGGAGCCAGCGAAATACTATTCAGATGACTGAGCTTAAAAACTTTATTACCGCGGCCGGCCACAAGTTGGAGACCTATTTGCTCCTTTCTGCTACCACCAAATATAAGGATCTCCTGAATATTATTGATAATTTCCAGAAGGTCTCTTTTGACCGGATTATCTTTACTAAATTGGATGAAACCGTCACTTTTGGTTCTATGATCAGTTTGTTGGCCGAGGTGAAAAAACCTTTGAGTTATGTAACTACAGGTCAAAATGTTCCGGAAGATATCGAGGTGGCCGATGCGGCCAAATTGGCTAATATGGTCTTGCAATAATAGGCCACAAAGCCACCAAGATTAATTCACCGATTATACAGATTTTCAGGCCTTGTTCATTGTTTGGGCCACTCACGGATTAATCGCGAATCGCGAATCGCGAATCTATTTTTTAATCCGCAATTCGCAATCCGCAATTCGCGATTCGCCATTCGAGATTCGCGATTCGCCATTCGAGATTAGCGATTCGACAAATGGCCGAAAGGATGAACATCGGCGAAAGGAGCAAAATATGGCTGATCAGGCAGAGGGATTAAGAGAATTAGTCAGGGAGAAAAACGATGGTAAGAATGGCCATAGTGGGGGTAATAAGATAAATCCTTCCAGTCGGATAATAACCGTGACCTCCGGTAAGGGAGGTGTAGGCAAGACCAACCTGGCCGCTAATTTAGCCATTGCCTTTACCCAGGCCGGAAGACAGACCCTGATCATGGATGCTGATTTAGGCCTGGCCAATGTGAACGTGGTGCTTGGCCTTATCCCACCCCCCCGGTATAATTTATCCCATGTAGTGGAAGGGAAAAAAAAGATTGAAGAAATCATTGCTGATGGCCCTGGTGGGATTAGACTTATTGCTGGCGCCACCGGTGTAACTGAGGTGGCTAATCTTTCCCAGGAGGAACGAGAGGGATTTATCTCGGCGCTTAGTAGTCTGAGTGATTCTACTGATTGCATTATCTTTGATACGGGAGCGGGTCTTTCCCCTAATGTCTTGAGTTTTGTCCTGGCGGCCGATGATGTCCTGCTGGTGACAACCCCGGAGCCGACGGCTATTGCTGATGCCTACGGGATGATTAAGGCTGTCTGCCGCCACAACATAGAGGCCAATATAAAATTGGTGGTTAACAGGGTTAGTTCGGTGATGGAGGGAAAGAGGGTGGCTGATAGGGTGGTCAACATTGCCGGACAATTTCTTAATATTCGGGTGGAGGTCTTAGGATATATCTTGGAGGACCAGTTAGTCATAAAGGCTGTTCGTCAACAGAAACCTTTTTTCCTGGCTTATCCCAGGTCTAAGGCGACTTATGGTATATCTCATATAATGGCTAAACTGATTCAAACTCCTGAACCGTCTAATGGCAATGGCTTACAGGGTTTCTTTAAGCGTTTATTGGGAAGCTGAACCGAAATCTTTTAGTTGACTCCTGTCAAAAAAAATGTTATAGTTTAATAGAAGCTGTTTTAAGATGGAGGGGGATAATGCCGATTTAGGAAGTGAACAGACGGTGGTTAAGTGGGGGAGTTTGTATCTGGGCGTTTTTGCTGCTTTTTTAAATGGATTTATTACGGCGGTCAAATTTTGGGGAGCGATTATCTCAATTCACCTGGCCTATATTATTTGCGCCCGAGTAGTAGTAACCTTTATTATCTTTTATCTTTTAGGCCGAATAATAGGCTGGGTGGTAGGAAGGTATGTGCCTCTGATGGTAGAGGTCTTTACCGGCGAGGAAGAAGAAATAGTAGAGGAGGCTACGGTAGGAGGTAGTGATAAATAATTAATATTTAATAATTAATGAGCAGCCAAGGAGGGATGGTGTATGGAGGAGGATAGAGAAGTCCAAATAAAGGAGGAAATGAGGCAAGCTATATCCGGTTTGGTAGAAGCAGCGGGGTGCAGCCGGAGGGAGGCCAGGCTCGTCCTGCAGGCGACGGGAGGTGATTTAGAGAGAGCCAAAGGATTGGTGGCTTTCCTGAATAATAAGTCTATCTGGATTATCAAGGCTAAATTCAAAGGAGATTACGTTCAGTACTTTGGACTTTTCAGTCTAATATTAAATACGGCTAACCGAGTAGTGTATGATATGAAAGTGGTTGTCTCCAAAAACAGCCGTCTATTTTTATATGATGTTAATATCACCTGGGATTTGTTTGAAAAGGTTGTTCACCGGGTTAGCTTAAATAGAAAGGATTTCATTCCCAAGGTGACTCAGGAGCTTTTTAATAGGTTGAAGGATGGATTTAGACCCCAGGTAGGTTACCTGTGGGATATATTAAAGGAAGGATCTCCAGGAAAGCTTAAAGATAGATTAGGGGAAGAGATATGGGGAAGTATGGGAGACCTTGGATGTGAACTCAGGTTCTCGATTGATCAGATATCCTCCTTTGATCTTGATTGGGCTCAATCAGTAGAAGAGCTTCCTGGTCAAGGACAAGCAAACTCTGCCTTAGATAAGGTTTTATCACCAATTAAACTAAAGATAGCTTTGATCTTGGCGGTGGAGGGAGGAATTCCTCTATCCACCTTGAGAGAGAATCAGCCCCTTCTGGTAAGGGTTATTGATAATAGTGAGTTAGGTATCTACCTGGCTCAACTTATGGGGGCGAGGAAAGGTGAACACCTTATTACGGTGGTAACGGCAGTGGAAGATTTGCAGCCGGTTAAAGAGGGGATGATCAGGGTAAGGACGAAATTTGGGGAGAAGGTCGTGGGGGAGGCGGTAGTAGCTAATAATGTGAGGGTAAAACTGGCCCCTCAGAGGTTTATCCCCACCGGGAGAGTGGACGCAAGATTAAAAGAAAAAGCCAAGAAAGGCTTTCCCTATCTTTTAGTGACGGCTATTATTGTGATTATTTGGATTATCCTTTCGGTTATATTTTGAGAGGTAACCGTTCATCACATGATGCTGGATGCTCGATGCTGGATGCTCGATGCTCGATGCTGGTAAAGGATCCAGTATCCAGGATCGAGCATCGAGGATCGAAAGAGACTCTACCCATAAATACTAACGTGACAAGGCAGTAGGTAGTAGCTACTGTCTACTGATAAGTGAGGGCGAGATTTTTGTTTAAAGAACGAGAAGATGAACTCTGGAGTGATTATAAACGGACAAATGATCCCAAGATCAGGGAAGAGCTGATAATCAATTATGCTTCTATGGTCAAATATATTGCCGGTCGGATAGCGGTGAGCACCCCGCCTACGGTTGAATTTGACGACCTGGTTTCTTATGGTATCCTGGGATTAATTGATGCCATTGAAAAGTTTGATCCGGATCACGGAAGCAAATTTAAGACTTACGCTAGTTCTCGTATTAAGGGGGCTATTCTTGATCAACTGAGGCTTTTAGATTGGGTCCCCCGAACAGTGCGGGCAAAAGGGCGACAGTTGGAGGGTGTTTATGCGGCTTTAGAGTATAAGTTTGGCCGGTCGGCTACTGATGAGGAAGTGGCTGAGGCTATGGGGGTAAGTGTTGAGGAACTTTCCCAGCTTATCTTAGATGTAAGCGGGACTTCTATGATTTCCCTTGATGATGTCTGGCATCTGGGAGACGATGATGATGAGGTGGCCATAGTAGATACTATTGAAACCTCGTCCAGCCAGGCCCCAGAGGCAATAGTGGAAAGAGAGGACATAAAGCGTCTCCTGGTGGAAGCCATTAACCGCTTGCCGCAAAGAGAGAGAGAGGTGGTGGCCCTTTATTACTATGAAGAGTTAACCTTAAAAGAGATCGGCGAGGTGCTGGGGGTAACTGAGTCAAGGGTCTCTCAAATGCACACGAAGGCTATCCTCAGGTTGAGAGGCTACTTGAGCCGGTTTCGGAAGGCGTTTAAGGAATAAGAAGGAGGGTAAGGTGGAGGATTTCGGCGGATACTTTAATATTGATCCTCAAAGAGAAGGCGTTTTTTTAAGTGTCTATCCTCCGATGGGAAAAGGTGAAGCGGTTGATCCGGATAATGTGATGATCCAGCTTGATCTGGCCGGGTTGACAGGGATAGATTTTGAGGCGGTTAAAAAAGCGGTAGCTGAAGCCGCCGGCCAACCGGTAAAGATAGGCGAAGGGGTTGAAAAGGAGGCCGCCAGAAGGGTAGGGAATTATGTAACGGTTGATATCTCAAAGGATGAGATGGCTGGTTTTATAACCATTAACCAGCCTAAGACCGGAAGACTCCCCAGGTTGGAGGTAGAAGAGATAAAAAACTTTCTCCTTCGTAACGGGATAGTTTATGGTATTGATGAAGGGGCGATAGTTAAGGCTTTATCGGAAGGGATAATCGGAAAACCTGTTAAGGTGGCCCAAGGGATTCCACCTGTTTCGGGCCAGGAGGGGGGCATTAACTTTAAATTTAAAAAGGATAAAACGGTGAGGGTGGCCCAGGCTGATGAAGGAGGGAAAGTTAACTATCGAGAATTAGGGTTGATTGAAAATGTAGCCCCGGGCCGGGTATTGGCGACCAGGATTCCAGCCACCAGGGGAATGCCGGGCAAGACCGTTAGAGGTAAGGAGACGCCGGCTAAAGATGGGAAGGAAATACCTCTCCCGGCTGGAAAAAATACCCGGCTAAGTGAAGATGGCTTGGAATTGAGGGCTAATGTAGCCGGAAATGCGGTCTGGACAGGAACGAACATCGCCGTGGAGACTACCTATGAAGTTAAAGGTGATGTGGACATGCATGTAGGAAACATTGATTTTGTAGGTGATGTGGCTGTATCCGGTTCTGTTCGAGAAGGATTTACGGTTAAGGCGGGAGGAAATATTGATGTGGGAGGAGTAGTGGAAAGGGCAACCCTTCACGCCGGGAAGGATATCCGCATTCAACGCGGTATCGTTGGTCAGGGGGAAGGAACTACTTATGCGGGGGGGAATATAACGGCTAAGTTTATCGAGGGAGGAGAGGTGGAAGCCGGGGGAGATGTGGTGATCAGTGAAGACATTATGCATAGTAAAATTGACGCCGGAGGGGCGGTTTTTTGTCTATCAGGGAGACGGGGGAGAATTATGGGCGGAAGGATTCGGGCAGCGGCTCAGGTGGTAGCCAAGTGCATTGGTTCTTGGGTAGAGGTGCCTACGGTGGTGGAATCCGGCATTGACCCCCGCTTAAGACAGGAATTGATTGATTTAGAAGAAAAGCTTGAGAAAGAAAGACACGAGTTTCATCAGCTTAAGTTGACCATTAAAACTATAAATGGGCAAAAAAAGGCCGGCAACCTTTCACTGGAGAAGGAAGAAATGCTTATTCAGTATCTTAAAACCCAAAACGAACTTATGGCCTCTCTGCGTAAGACGGCCACTAAAATATCGGCTTTAAAGGAAAAATTGGCTTCGTTAAAGGGAGGTAGGGTTTCAGTGGCCGAGATACTTTATCCGGGAGTTAAACTTCGGATAAAGAATATCCCCGCGGAAGTCACAAAGGAATATAGATATTGCACCATAGTAGAGCGTGAGGGTAAGATTTCTTTTAGGGTGTATGAGGAGATAAGTAAGAAAAAAAAGAAGCCGTAGGAGGTGAGGGGGATGCCCGTCCAGCCTATTGATTTACAGGTCAACATAGCTCAACAGACAGAGGTGGGTCGAGGACAACAGGCCGCTCAGGATCAAATTGGCACGGCTCAGTCTCATTTAGCTCACCGGGCAGAGGAGGAATCTCGTCTTCACGAGAGCCAGATTCAGGAAAATATGGAGGAGACAGGGGCCAAACTCAGCGTGGATGAAAGGCAGGGGCAAGGAGGAGGGGGAAGACGAAGACGTCCGAGACATCTGCGTGAAAAAGAGCTGGATCAAGAGAATAGGCGGGGAGTTGACCCATTTCGGGGGCATATTCTTGATGTAGTGAAGTAGTTCAGAAGACAGAAGACCGAAGAGAAAGAATCTGACTTCTGAAATGAAGCAAGCCAATGACCGTGGTGTATGCAGGCGTGATAATCTGTCTGACCTTTTCTTATTTGGCCTACCGGAGATCAAAAAATATCCCTCTTTCTTTTAAAGAAGAAGCCGGCCGGCTGATGGTCGAATTCAACCGGGTGGCTGAGGCTAATATCAAGGTTATGGAAGATAAAACCGTCGAGTTGAAGGAAGTAATTGATTTAGCTGATGATAGAATTCGTCGGCTGAATACCCTGGTGGCCAACCTGGGGGCCTTAAAAGAAGGGGAAAAAAGGGTGAAGAGAGGCGGCCGATATAACCGGGTATTCTCTCTAATAGATGCCGGTTGGCAGGTGGGGGATATTGCCAGAGAAGTGGAAATAAGCCAGGGGGAGATTCAATTGTTGATTGGATTGACTAGTAAAAAGGGTAACTGCTCAAAACTAAGTTAAGCAGTTAGTTGGGAGACAAAGCAAAATTCCCTCTCCCTTGATGGGAGAGGGATAGGGTGAGGGTGAAATCGGCGGGCAATATTATTACTCTTGCTAAAAACCTTATATTAAGAAATATAGATGGGGTATTAGCAACAATAAGAGAGGGTTGTTTATTTCACCCTCCCCTAACCCCTCCCATCAAGGGAGGGGAAGCT
>JBFMHI010000020.1:0-6466 GCA_040753085.1 bacterium
CAAAAGTATAGTAACACCAGAAGGTCTAAAAAACAACCTTCAAAATACAAGGGGCGTATTGTCTCTTCGGCCAAAACTGTTACCACTTTTTAGGGCTGTTTCTGACCGAAATGAGACAATGCCGAAAAAGCTAATTATTTTTTGTCCAAAGTCCAATACTAACTAGGGGTTATAAAAAGATGCCCTTAACCTTGAAGGATCCTTTTATATAACTCCAAAAGTTTATTACCTTCATTTTTCCAGTTATATTTCTCTTCAATTGCCTTACGACCGTTCAAACCCATATTTTTTGCCTCGTCAGGATGGGTAAGTAAGTAAGTAATGGCTTCAGCTATAGCTTCAGGATTAAGCGGATCCACCAATAACCCGCACCCAGCACCTTCTACAATCTCCCGCCAAAGTGGGAAATCTGAGGCAATCACTGGAATAGCCGCAGACATATATTCAAAGAGTTTTACTGGATAGCTGTCAAGATAGTTTATAATTGAATGTAGTGTTACTAAACCAATACGCGATACTCCCAGAAGGTATTTTACTTGCTGTATTGATTGCCAGCCAAGAAACTCTACCCGTCTCCATCCAGGAAGCAGACACACCTCTTCCTTGAGGGAGGCAGGGCTAAATGTACCCGCCAAAACCAACCTTGCTTCCAATTCCTTTGGAAGCAACTCTATTGCCCTTATCATCTCAAAGATGCCACGGATAACATTGATACCTCCTGCATAAGCAATTAAGGGTGCCCTTGAGGTATAAGCTACATCCTCAGTTAAAACGAATTCATCCTGAATAGGAAAATTTTGCACCAATACGGTTTTATTTTTAGGGAATCGAGAAGCAATCTTAGGCGTAACCGTAACAATAGCTTCAAAGAACAAAGCAGTAATGCCTTCTAATAATTCCATGGCGTTACCTGTAATTACTCGGAATGACTTAGGAATCCACCACTTAGACAAAATCTGACGTGGCAGATCCTCGTGTACATCATAGATAACTTTTTTACCCAATAACTTTAAAATCAGCCCTACGGGAATTAGCTCTGGGTCATGAAAGTGGTATATATCACCTTTTTGTTGTAACGCAAGTTGAAATGCCTTAAATGTTAAGATAGTCATCCGGTGGAAGCGATTTTTAGCCTTTGGTAAAGCAATTATCTTGATACCATCAACAACCTCGTCCTTATTATGTTGAGCAATCAAGGTAACATCATAACCTGCTTTTGCAAGCGTTTTAGCCTCCTTATGAAATATACGGGTATCAAAAGGAGGATGCACAGTCGTTATATGACAGACTTTTTTCGACATCAACCCACCTTCATTGCTTTAATAAGATTCTTTGTTGAATAAATTATTCCAATCCATGCAAACAATAGTCTATTATCACTTATATCACCTGATATAGATGAATTTAAAAGCATATTTATTAATAGAGCTAATAAAGTTAAACTTAAAAAATACATCTTATTGGTTTGTGCCTTTTTTATATTTGATAATCCATTATAAAAACTAAAGTAAAGCATTAAGATAAAAGATAACAAGCCTAACAATCCTAATTCAGACCCAATTTCCAAGAATATATTGTGTGGATATGCACCTCTTTTATCATCAAACCCTTCATAATAAACACTAAATCCACCTATCCCAAGTCCAGTAACTGCAGTTGGAAAACTTGTTATTGCCTCAAATGCCCTTTTAAACCTTAATATCCTCTCCAGAGCTGAAAAACCACCCCATTCTTGTAACACATGGATTCTCATAATGATGGTTTCAAAATATTCATAAAAAGATATAAATAAAAAAATCGGAACAAGCAAAAAAACTGTAAAAACAATCAACAAAATTTTTAAATGATTCTTCTTTAAAGTAAAATTCAACATAACACTTTTCAAAGACCTAACAAGCAAATAAAGAAAGATACATGAAACACTTAACAATAGTGCTATCAAAGGCCCCCGCCCACCAGAAATAAATAAAGCAAAAAGCAGTGTAGTTAATAGCACAATATATAAGATTTTGTTTAAATTGCTCTTAGATGTCATTAAGGAATATAACGATAAAACAATTGCTGCATTGCCACATATTCTCCCCACTGCAAGATAGTTTGAACCAAATGCAGTTTTAAAGCCTATTTCTTCCGGTGATAGACCTCCCGTTGCAATATCTAAAAACATTGCAAATGCCAAAGCAATAAAAAGAAGAAAAAATCTATCAATAGGTGCTTCTTTTTGAAATAAATAAAAAGGAAGAAAACAAGATAATAAAGTAATAGTCGAAAGTCTCAATAATTTATCCGTTCCATATATAGAAGCTAAAGTATATGTTAAACTAAAAAATGAAAGAAAAATTATAATAATATATGGCCACAATATTGATCTTTGGGGCAATATGAGTTTAATCTTTCTACTTATCAATATACCATATAAAACTCCAACCATAGATAAAAATCCAAACAACACTGTTAAATCTAAAAAAATTGGTAAAAATTCTAATCTTGGGTCTGCTTTATATACTCCCGCAGTTAAAAATAACCCGAAGGATATTTCAGGAAAAATAATCAGCAAAATGATGATTAAGCATAATAATGGAAGCCCAAGCAAAATGAATTCATTATCAAGATGTATTGACAATAACATCACACCAACTGCTATACTCCCGCCCAGCATTATGGGTAGAAGAATACTATTTGCCCTAACTTTGCTGATTGTGAGTAAGTTCATTGCCTTTGCACCAGGAGTTTTCTTGTTTCTATCAAGGTCAAAATCCCTAACAGAAATAATGCAATAACAAAACAGTATACTATATAAATATAACCCGTTATAAATAACACGGCTATGGCAGAAAGCCCCAAAAACAATAAAAGACAAAGGATAATATTAATGATATTTATTGCCTTCACATAATAAGCATCTATAATACTTCTCATCGATATATAAACAGCATAGGCAATAGATGCCACCATAATTATCCTTACCACTAACACTATATCAAAAAAATTTCTCCCCAAATATAGATTAATTATCCTGTCAGCCAATATCTCAAAGATAATAATGCCAACTATTGTTAGGGAAAGGGTTATTCTCAAAATTTTATTAACATAATCTTTTAAGAGGTTAACATCTTTACTGGCTATAAGTTGACTTGCTTTGGGCAAAAGGATTATTCCAATCGGTGCAAAGGCTGCCCCAACCATATTTAAGAGGGATATGCCAAAGGAAACATAGCCTGCTTCTTTTACCCCAGATATATGGGCAGTAAATATAGCCGGAAGTGAAAGAATGGCAGCCATAGCAAAATCTCCAGGAACCCGCTGTAACCCATACGATATAAGTTCTTTAGTATGTAGAAATAGATTCACTATCTTAAAGGTTGATTTCCTTAATATTAATACCAGAAAAGATACAGAAATTACAATCCATAATATCCCACCAATTAAAAGGATCTGTTTAGTATCTTTCCCAAAGAGAAAGACTATCGGTGGAACAATTCCCATATTTATAATCTGTAATATATTTGCACTAACCATATTTAGTTTGCCTCGAAAAAAGCTATAGCAGGATGAATGAAGAATCAGTCCGATAAGCATCAGACTTATTGGAGATATAAGATAAACATAATTTGAATTCCCAAACAATAGAAAGGCAAACTTATCGTCAAAGATATTTAATGTCAACATAAGAATTAGCGTCGTAACAACAAGCGTAATGATACCGGCAATAAAATATGTGTCAGATCTATTGTTATCAAGACTGGCTGAGGCATAAGCGATATACCTTGGTATTCCAACCCCCAAACCCATAAGAAGTAACGGCTGGATAAGCGATACTGTCCGTCTGCTCAAGGCATATTCTGAAAACCCTTGTGTTCCCAGTATATTAGCTGCAAGTTTGTAAACTAAAATCCCGCTTACTAAAACAATGAATTCGGTAATAAAGGTAAGAATAATATCCCTTCTCATCTTTCTCTAAGTTGAGCTTCCAAGTATTCAGTTATACAGACGATGAATTTCTCAGCATCATCCACAACTTTTCTTGCTATTTCCTCATTAATGATTATCTTGGAACTGTAATCAGATTCTTCTCTCTTTTTCCGAATATAATCAAATATTCTACCATACTCCGTTTCAAAAACTCTTGTTTTGATAAAATGTTGGATAAAGGCAGACTCAACACCTGAATGTTTGCTCCTTTCTATCTTTTGAGTAAGAAGTAAGGCAGTCGTAATACTAAATATGGCATAATAAGCACGATTCACGCTTGCCCGATATCTTCCTAACTTGAGCAATTCTTTCGCAGTTTGAATATCCTCCTGGGCACGGTCAAGTCGAACCTCTACAAGAACTCTGGTTTCTTTATCCATAACTCTATACCGTCCTTTTGGATATTATTATAAAGTGGATCATGATACTTTTTATGCCATTCGTAGGTTTCTCTGTCCATAACTAAAGGCGATAGGATTACATCGGTCTCCAAAATGATATCAAAACAAGCCATATTTATTTCATCTTTGAGGTTCTGGTCGCCATTTGTAATCACTACCAGTAAATCAATATCAGATTCAGGATCCAAGTTTCCACGAGCAACCGAACCAAAAAGTATTATTTTTGAAATCTGTTTTTTATATCTTTTTCGAAGAATCCCCAAATATTGAGATAATGCTTTTCTTTGATTTTCATTCATCTTAAGAGTCATTACCGTCCCTCATTTATCTTACCATCCTGGGGGTGCGAAAGCAAGATTCGCTTTGTCTTCCTTAAAAAGATGGGGGGAACCCCGCCCCTACAGCGGTGGTAAGCCACTGTAATCCAAAATAAAAACCTGTGGGCTACTAACTTACTCTTTTCCATCTTTCTATCAACTCATCCACAATCCTTTTTCCTGACTGCCCATCTCCATATAAATCGTTACAGAAAGCAAAAGGCAAAGGATTATGTAAGTTAAGAAAGTTGTAACTATCTAATATACGGTTTTTATCTGCTCCGGAAACTAAATTAACACTATGTTCAACCAATTCTACCCATTCTGTTTCGTCACGCAAGGTGATGCAGGGCTTTTGAAAGAAGAATGCCTCCTTTTGTAAACCACCACTATCGGTCATAACTAATTGGCAATGCTCAAGCAACCATATCATTTCAAGGTAACTTACAGGCTCTATAATATGGATCGCAGAATCAAGGGCATAAGAACTTGAGTTAATAATGTTACGGGTGCGTGGATGCAGAGGTAAAACAATCGGCATCCCCTTCTTAGCAATCTCTTCGAAGGCTTCAAAGATGTTTAAAAGACGAAATTTATTATCGGTATTTTCTGCTCTATGAACAGTGGCTAAGATAAATCCATTTTTCTGTAAGTTGGCAATGTGTGGCTTCTTCGAAAATTGGCGGTAAAACAATGAGGCGTCATACATTACGTCCCCTGTTTTTACTACCTTGCAGGGGAGGATATCAAAACCCTCTTTCTTAAGATTTTCTACTGCCTTATCTGTAGGACAGCAAAGGATGTCACTTATTCTATCCGTCAGAATCCTGTTTATTTCCTCAGGCATTTGCATATTGTAACTTCTTAAGCCAGCTTCCACATGAACTAGTGTAATATGAAGCTTTTTAGCAGCTAACGCCCCAGCCAAAGTGGAATTAGTATCACCATACACAATAACATAATCTGGCTTTTCTTTAATCAGTACCTCTTCTACACGCTTGAGCATCTCACCTGTCTGAAAGGCATGTGTACCTGAACCTACACCCAAGTGATAATCAGGCTCATTAAGTTTCAGTTCATCAAAGAAAACCTTTGACATCTCATCGTCATAATGCTGACCGGTATGGACAAGCACCTCTGTATGATCCTTGCGTAATTCATGTGAAACAGGGGCGGCCTTTATAAATTGAGGCCGAGCACCAACAATGGTAACAATCTTCAAGATATCTCCCCTTTCCCCTCGATTTTTTCAATTCTATCCTCAACCCTTTTATACCTCTTACCACATAAAGCCCACGCCAGGTCTTCTCTAAGTCGCCCTCTACACTCACATACCCAACCCATCTCTGTTTAGCCGGGCTCCCTACTACCAGGGCATAATCAGAAACATCCCTTGTTACTACTGCCGCCGCACCAACAAAACAGTATCGCCCAAGGGTTATCCCACAAATAATAGTGGCATTAGCACCAATAGTAAAGCCTTTCTTAACTAAGGTAAATCGGAGCTAATCCATTTTAGGGATTTCTGCTCTTGGATTATAGATGTTCTTAAAACCATAGATGGCCCGCAGAAGACCCCATCTTCAAGTGTAACACCCTATATACACTTACATTGTTCTGAATCTTACACTCGATGTTCAAGTTTTTTTTCGGCAAGGTTGGCATATTTCTTGCTAAGATGAAGGTCCCATGCCTTCTGAAGGCTCGAGGGGATAGTATTACCCTGCCACATTGGCGTTGTACGCGGGGGGGGCCACCCCAAAGTGGGGGGGTAAA
>JBFMHI010000020.1:6476-28576 GCA_040753085.1 bacterium
TTTATTCCCCGCCATTGTGGGTTTTGTCGGGTCCCCCCCCCACGCCAATGTGGCGGGGTAATACTCTAACCTATACAGCTCGGCGAAAGTTCCTGGGCGGTTTCAGCCGGGTTCGAGGATTCAAGGGTTCACCGGCCAGGAACTTACGCCGGGTTGGACTAAGACCTAAAACCCACAAGCTACAGGCGTGAACTTTCGGCGGGAAGTTTCTGTCTACGGGGCTGATAGTTGGGGACAATTTCCTTCAATTTAGCTATGGTCTTTTTGGCTTCCCCCTGCTCGGCCAGTTCAATCAATTCCTGAATATCTCTCTTGAGAAGCACTCGGTCAACCCGGTCCGGGGTAGCTTTAAATATCCGTTGGTATTTAGTGGCGGTTGTTCTTTCCGTAGCCGTGAGTAGTTCCTCAAAAAGTTTCTCCCCTGGCCGTAGGCCGGTAAACTCGATCTTGATCTCACGGTCGGGTTCAAAGCCGGACAGGGTGATCAGGTCTCGGGCCAGATCGACTATCCTAATCGGCTGCCCCATGTCAAGAAGGAATATCTCGCCTTCTCCACCCAGGTTCAAGGCCTGGATAATAAGACTGACCGCCTCGGGGATGGTCATAAAATAACGGGCAGCATCAGGGTGGGTAACCGTAACCGGCCCCTTTTCAGCGATCTGTCTCTTGAAGAGGGGGACTACACTCCCTTCGCTGCCCAAAACATTTCCAAACCTGACCGCGGCAAAGCTGGTCGCACTATCCATGGTATAAAGCTGCATCAGAAGTTCAGCCACTCGTTTGGAGGCCCCCATAATACTGGTCGGATTAACCGCCTTGTCAGTAGAGATCAGGAGGAACCTCTCGGTTCCACATCTAATGGCAGCCTCCATCAGATTTTTGGTTCCGCCGACATTATTCTTGACCGCCTCGACAGGATTCATCTCCATCATAGGCACATGTTTATGAGCCGCGGCGTGAAAGACAGTCTCCGGCCTATACTCAGCGAAGATATCATTTATCCGCGCCTTGTCCTTGATATCGGCGATAAGGGTAACAGAATTAAGCAAAGGACTTTCTTTATTCAGGTCCATCTTTACATAATAGACCCCATTTTCATTATGATCGAGAAGGATTAACTGAGAAGGGGTAAACCTGGCTATCTGACGGCACAACTCACCTCCGATTGACCCTCCGGCGCCGGTAACTAATACCCGCTTACCCCAAATATATGAAGAGATTTCAGCCAGGTCAAGATGAACCGTCTCCCGACCTAACAGGTCTTCCGGCTTAACCTCCCTGATCTGGTTAATACTCACATCTCCCGTGATGATCTCATAAACCCCGGGGACGATCTCAAATTTGACTTTTATCTTTTCACAGTGGGCGACTATATCCCGAATAACCTGGCCAGGAGCTGAAGGGATGGCGATAATGACCTTATCAATCAGTTCCCTTCGGGCAATATCAACGATATCGTCTCTGGCCCCCAGGACTTTAAAATTATGGATATACTTGCCCAGCTTTTGAGGATCGTCGTCAATGAAACCAACCACCTTATAGGCCAACTCCGGATGTTTAATTATCTCTTTGGCTACCATTTCTCCGGCATCTCCCGCCCCAATGATCAAAACCTTGGCCCTGGGGATATAAGAGCTTTTCCTGAATTGAGCCATAAGCCTGGGCATAAAACGAGAACCGCTAATGAAACCAATATCTAACATCCAATCAATGGTAAGCAGCGAAAGAAAGTAGCCGGTGTTCTTTTCAAGAAATAGCGTCAGGGTAATGATGATCCCCGAACCAAGAGAGACAGCCTTAAACACCGAGAAGAATTCGGTTACTCCAGTATAACGCCAGATCCCCTGATAAAGCCCAAAAAAGCGAAACATAGCCAACCGAATAAAGATGGCGAAGGGGAGAATCTTAGCATATTGAAAATAGAAACCAGTAGTCCACTCAGATCGAATCAGAAAGGCCAACATAAGGGCTATACTGATTAAAACAATATCGGTTATTAAAAGAAATATAGGACTTCCATTCTTACGCATTATTCTTCAGCCTCTTCACTGGATCTTCTCAGTAAGCCAGGGGAACTTGGTGGGTTTTGGAATAGGCGCTAAAGACACCAGGCGGCTTGAAGACTTCTGGTGTCTGTGACCCCCAAATATTGAGAAGATACTCTTCACCCATCTTTACGTGCCCAGTCGTAAGGGATGTCATTCTGATAAGGATCAACCCGATACTCATCCGGCTGATCATGGTGGTAAACCTCGGTCGGACAGTTTAGAATAAGAGTCTCCTCTAACCCCATTCCCTTGAACCCATGATAGACCATATTGGGAATCTGAACAAGGAGCGGATTATAATCCCCGACAAATAATTCCATCACTTGATTACAGGTGGAGGAATCCTGGCGCGGATCGTAAAGAACCAGCTTGGCCATACCAGCGATCACGGTGAGATGGTCAATCTGTTTCTTGTGATAATGCCAGGCCTTAACTGCGCCGGGATAGATGGTCGTCAAATAGACCTGCCCAAAGCGGATAAAGAAATCATCATCAGCCCGAAGGATTTCCATTAACCGTCCCCGTTCATCAGGGATAGCCTTCAGTCTTTTTGTCTTCACTCCTTCAATCATAGCGCCGCCTCCCGCGCCATCAAACAATCCTCGATACTCGATCCTTTACCATCATTGAGCATCCAGCATCAAGCATCGAGTATCGAGCATCGAGTATCGAGCATCCAGCATCGAGCATCGAGCATCGAGTTTGTGCCTTAGTGACTGAATGTTTACAAGTAATCAGGTAATCGGCGATCGGTATTGATTACTGATAACCTTAAGTAGCTGCTAAACATACCTTTCCAAAAAGTGGGTATCAAATACCCCTTCTCTGAAGTCCTTATCCTCCATTATTTGGAGATGGAGGGGAACGGTGGTGGCTATTCCCTCGATGACGCACTCATTCAGGGCACGGGACATACGGGCGATAGCCTCCGTTCGATCTTTACCGCAAACAATTAATTTAGCTAAAAGAGAGTCATATTCAAGCGGAATGGAATAGCCTGAATAGATATGGCTGTCAATTCGCACCCCCGGGCCGGCCGGGAGATGAAGATCAGTTATCTTGCCCGGAGAAGGGGCGAGATTTTTTTTCGGATCAGCGGCATTTATCCGACATTCAATGGCGTGTCCTGAAAACTTTATGTCTTTCTGAGTATAGCCTAAGTTTTCACCAGCCGAGAGTCTGATTTGTTCCTTTATCAGGTCGATATTAGTGGTTACCTCGGTAATGGGATGTTCAACCTGAATACGGGTATTCATCTCGATAAAATAGAACTTCCCTTCTTTATCAAGGATAAATTCGACCGTGCCGGCATTGGAATAATTTACGACCTTAGCCAGTCTCAAGGCAGCCTCGCCTAATTCCTTACGAAGTTTTGGGTCAACTATGGGAGATGGGGTTTCTTCGAGCAGTTTTTGATGTCGAAATTGGATGGAGCATTCTCGCTCTCCCAAATGCACCATATTCCCCAAGGAATCAGCCAGAATCTGGACTTCAATATGCCGGGGCTTGGCAATGTAGCGCTCCAGATAAAGTTGGGGATTAGCAAAGGCGGCTTGGGCCTCAGCTTGAGCCATAGCCAAGCTCTCTCTCATTTGACGGTCTTCCTCCACCACCCTCATTCCCTTGCCTCCTCCACCAGCTACCGCCTTCAACAGCACCGGATAGCCCACCTTCTCGGCTATCTCAAGGGCTTCCTTTTCGGATGAGATAGGATTTTCACATCCCGGGATAATGGGCACGCCGGCTGAAACCGCAATCTTTCTGGCTTCGGCCTTGTCTCCCATAGTCCTGATTGCCTCAGGCGCAGGGCCGATGAATCGAAAGTGGTGCTCCTCACATATTTCAGCGAAGGTGGGATTCTCCGCCAGAAAGCCGGAACCGGGATGTATGGCCTCAGCCCCGGTTACTTCGGCCGCCGCAATAATCTGCGACATGGAAAGATAGCTCGAAGTCGCCTTAGGGGGACCAATGCAGATGGCCTCATCGGCAAACCGGACATGTAAAGACTCAGCATCAGCCTGGGAATAAACAGCCACCGTGGCCAGCCCAAATTCCTTAGCGGCCCGAATTACTCTTAAAGCTACCTCCCCACGGTTGGCAATTAATATCTTCTTGAACATCCCAATATCTCCCAGTAATTGTTCGCCCTATACCCGATTACCCCGCCAGTTCGTCATAGGTGATAAGCTGAATTCCAAGCTCCTTACAAAGTAATTCTCCTTCTTCCTTCATTGTTACAGCTACAAACAAAAGCTTAGGCCTTACACCTACCTTTTCGGTGTAAAATTCACCTATCTTATAAAGTCGCTCTACATGGGCCTCATCAGCCGAAGATTTTATTTCCGCCAGGAGGTGTTCGCCATTACGAATCAAAAGGTCTACCTGAATATTTGAATTCGGGCGGCCAACCTTGCCTTGCTTGTCTTTAATCTTCCACTCAGATACCTCTACCACATCGAGTTTTTTTAAGAGAAGTTCCCTCAGGGTGTGTCTAATAGTGGCTTCTGCTTCTGTCCCCCATCTGGTGCCTAAGGTTCTGACATTTATTCCCAACTTCTCTACCGCTGTCCTATTTTCTTCCACTGCTCTGGCCACCAGGGCTACAGTTTTACTATTTTCTTCGACCGCTTTGGTAAGGGAGATTATGGCAGCGCCTTGTTCCTTCAACCGCGCGCCTTGTTCTATCAACTGGACGCCTTGTTCCTTCAAGTGGAGGCCTTGTTCTTTCAACTGGACGCCTTGTTCCTTCAACTGGACGCCTTGTTCCTTCAACTGGGCGCCTTGTTCCTTCAACTGGGCGCCTTGTTCCTTCAATTGGAGGCCTTGTTCCTCCAACCGCGCGCCTTGTTCCTCCAACCGCGCGCCTTGTTCCTCCAACCGCGCGCCTTGTTCCTCCAACCGTTGCTCGAGTTTTTCCAACCGGTAATTGCTTTCCTCCCGCAACCGTCGAATCTCTTCTAAAACTTGTCCCAGTTCATTTTTGGTGACAAAGACCTCACTCAAGACCACCGCTACCTCACGCCGAAAATGCTCGTCTTTTTTTAAAAGCAGTGGCAGCACCTTTAGGATGTGTTCTTCTTCTTCCTTTATCAATGAGATGGCCATTGAATCCTCCTTCCTTGATGAAGCGTATTGTCAAAGGTTTTTGCCTAAGAATTTCTTATATTTTCAGGTAGTTGTGTAAATTTGGCTTGCCTCCCCCCTGCCAGATTTTTTCTCGATTAAAAATAAGGGCTGCCCATATTCCACCGGATGCCCGTCTTCGACCATAATATCAATAATTTCTCCTTCTCCCTCTGCTTTGACCTCATTCATCACCTTCATCGCCTCAATAATACAGATAGGCTGACCAGGCCTGACTTGGTCGCCTATTTTCACATAAGGTGGTATATCCTGATTGGGGCTATGTCTAAAGGTGCCCACCATAGGAGAAAGAATCTCAAAGAATTCTTCCGATCTCTGAAATGGGGTGGTCTCTTTAGCTGAGGCAGAAGGGGCTTCGGGTCCGGGTTTAGTCCCGCTTCTCTTGACCTTAACCCTGAACTCCTCTTCATCTACTTCCAATTCGAGAAGCCCCGTCTTTTCCATCAGATCAACTAATCTCTTAACTCGCGATAGATTCATCTTTATTTACCTTTGTCAATGGCTAATGTCCCTCGTTAGTTTGCCCATTTTCTGGTGGCCATCCATAAGCCTTATCGTAACCGTTTAGCCACCAAGGCACGAAGACACGAAGGGGAAAAAGGTATGTGTCGTAGAGAACATTAGAACAATAGAACAGCAGTTCTGAGACTTTCAGAAAAATCTTTAACTACTGCTCTGCTGCTCTACTGCTCTATTTAAGTGTCTTCGTGCCTTGGTGGCTGAACAGTTACTAATTATTTTATCCGTGCTAATCCGTGATAATCAGTGGCTGAATAGTTACTATCCATTTTAATCAAGTCCGATAATGGGCATTGATCCGCACATATTCGGGTGAGAGGTCGCATCCCCAGGCAGTGGCCTTCGCCTGACCAAGATTTAGATCGATCTCTATTTTGATCTCCCTCTGTGCCATAATTGAGGCTACCTTAGCTGGATCAAAGGCCACTTCCTGACTGTTTCTGAGCATCAATTGGTCGCTAAAGTAAACGTCAACCGTTTCCGGGTTCATTTCTTGGCCGGCTTGGCCCAGCGCGGCCATAATCCGCCCCAAATTAGGGTCACCCCCGTAGAAGGCGGCCTTGACTAAATTAGACCCAGCTACGGCCCAGGCGAATTGTCTGGCATCTTCCTCGATTAGTGCTCCCCTGACCCTGACCTCTAACAACTTTGTGGCCCCTTCACCATCAGCCGGAATCTGTTTGGCCAGGTCAATGCTGAGTTCATCTAAGGCCGCTTGAAAGAGGTCGAATTCTTTGCCGGGGTAAGTAATTTCCTCTCCTTGCTCTGAGGCCAGGCCATTGGCCAGGATAGCCACCATATCATTGGTGCTCATAACACCATCCACGGTAATCATATTAAAGGATCGCCCCACGGAATGAAGAAGGGCCTTTTTTAAGAGTGAGGGGCTGATCAAGGCATCCGTGGTAATGAAGGCCAGCATAGTCGCCAGGCCCGGATGGATCATGCCGGCGCCTTTGGCTATCCCTCCCAAAGTAACCTTTCCCCCAAAGAGTTCCAGTTCCAGGGCCGCTTCTTTAGCTCTGGTATCAGTAGTCATAATGGCTTGGGCTGCATCTCCACCCCCATTTTTACTCAGGTTAGCGGCGGCCTCTTTTATCCCTGGCTCGATCTTTTCCATAGGCAGGAGGGGGCAGATCTTTCCGGTTGAAGCCACCAAAACAGATGTCTTAGGGATATTAAGCTCCACCGCGGTTAATTCTGCCATACGAGTGGCATCTTTAAGGCCCTGCTCCCCAGTGCAGCAGTTGGCAATACCGCTGTTGACCACTATTGCCTGAATCCGGCCGTCCAGGATGTGCTTTTCACTGATCAGCACAGGGGCGGCCTTGACCTTATTGCGGGTAAAGACAGCCGCGGCTGTGGCCGGGACATCAGAATAGATGATGGCCAGGTCTTTACCCTTAGCTTTAACCCCACAGCTAACCCCGGCGGCGCTAAAGCCTTTTGGGGCCGTAACACTTTTCATTGCGGATAGCACCCCCACTTCGTGGGTAGCCGGGATGGCGGATTGTTTTTTCACCTGAAAATCCTCCTACTTGAATCCGGTCTCTTCATCGAATCCAAACATCAGGTTCATATTCTGAACAGCCTGGCCTGAAGCGCCCTTGATCAGATTATCAATGGCCGAGAGGACGATCAGCCTTGAGGTGCGTTTATCTATCTGCCAGCCAATCTCACAGTAGTTAGTTCCCACTACGTTTTTTACCCGCGGATAGGTTCCCTCAGGCAGAAGCCGAATAAAGGGCTGGCCAGAGTAAAAATCTTGATATAGAAGAGAGACTTCTTCCCAACTATTATTCTTCTGTAACCGGAGATAGCCCGTTGAAAGAATCCCGGCCGTAATCGGAATAAGATGCGGTGTAAAAGTGATATTGATCGCTCTGCCGGCCAGATTAGAAAGCTCTTGTTCTATCTCCGGGGTATGCTGATGTCCGGCTACCTTGTAGGCCAGCATATCCTCGTTTATCTCCGGAAAGTGGGCTGTCATTGAGGGCGATCGTCCGGCGCCGGAGACACCGGTCTTGGAATCAATGATAATATCATTTAGTTCGACTAAATCTTGTCCTTCCCGAACTAAAGGGGCCAGGGCAAGGATGATACTGGTGGGATAACAGCCCGGGTTAGCTATCAGCCAGGCTGTTTTAATCTTCTCCTTGTATAGCTCAGGGAGCCCATACACTGCCTCTTCCAGCAGATGGTGCGCCTGGTGAGTCACTTTATACCACGCTTCGTAGACCTTAGGCTCCTTAAGGCGAAAATCAGCCGAGAGATCAATAACCTTCTTGCCCTGGGCCAGAAAGTCAGGCGCGATTTCCATAGAGACACGGTGAGGAAGGGCCAAAAAAATGACATCCACGCGGGGGAGGATATCGGCTGTTTCCTCAAAGGGGTAGCAGGTCAGGTCGATCTTCCCCCTAAGGTAAGGAAAGACCTCGCTTATAGAAACCGGGTTATCCAATTTAGCCGTTAGCGAGGTAATTTCTACCTCCGGGTGTCGGCTAAGGATCCGAATCAGTTCTCTCCCCCCATATCCGGTTGCGCCAATTATACCTGCTCTGATCATCAATCTTCACCTGTAGACAGATGCTCGATACTCGAGGCTGGATGCTCGATGCTGGATAGTAGATACTAGTGCCTTGTCAAGTTAATATTTGTAGGTAAAGTTTCTCCTGAAAATGTTTCTTTTTTGTCATTCCCGCCCTTGCTTCCGCGGGGGTAAACTCCAGCGGGAATCCATACTTAGACAAATCTGGATTCCTGCTTTCGCAGGAATGACCCATCGGGCATTTTCATCGCCCTTTGTGAACTATGGGTGTAGGAAAAACAATTTGAATACCAACATTTTGGGACGGTTCAAAATCATCCATTTTCTTGTGAAACTTTAGGCGCGGTTAACCTTCCGCAGAAGTAGGGTGGGCATTACCCACCAATCTGTTCGCCATCTACGCCTTTTTGGTGGGCGGTGCCCACCCTACCTCTCAGCCGCAAGCTTTCACAGTAAAGTGAACCATCCCGATAAATTCCTCTTTCCACCATCAGCCACCATCTCTGATCAGACGTCTCACCCCCACTGGCACCCTCGATTCAAATCTCAAATAATTAAGGTAAGCGCTTAGTTCAACTCAGAACTGTGTGGCGGCTTACGTCCGATGTACACCGCACCATCTTCTTGCTTACCGCGCCACACGAATTCTTAAGTCGTTAGGCTTTTATTGGATGCTATCCCTATCTCTAAGAAATTGCTACCCACCACCTCTATCTTCTTTGATCTATATTATTCTACTCCTTTCTCCTTTGGAATAAAGTGGATACTTAGTTCCTCCTCGTCAAAGTTTATCTGAAAGCGATTAAAAATATCATTTCTGCCAAGTAGTCTTGGAACCTCCTCTAACTCTGCAAAAGCAATTTTTGCCATAAGTTCAATTTCCCCAATCCTCAAGAGAACCTGATGGATGTATGTTCTTATTAAGCCTCCAGAAACTCCCCCAATAAGCCTCTCCCTTCCCTCTTTCAATTCATATCCTAAGAGATTGCAGTCTGATCTTGTGAACAAACAAAGGTCTGCACCTGAGTCGATATATGGGTCAAAAAGATACCAGTTCCCATCCTTGCCTTTAAGATGCACATAGGCTACGGGTCTATAGACTACCTCACCTTCTTGAGTCTTTTCCTTCCGATAGTGGAAGATATAACTTTTCATAAAACCAACAACCCTTCCTGTGGGATGAACCTTAACAACACCTCTTCACTTCCTTTTTGAGGAAGTTTTCTTTTGACCATATCAAATGCTTCTTTGACATTACTTCCCCATCCCTCTACCTTGCCCTCGACTATAGCCACATGTTGCCCTGCAAACTTTTCTTCTTCCTCAACCCCAATATCAGCAAACTTTATTTCAACATCCTTTTCCATTTTTCATCCTCCTCGTATGTTTAAATTTTTCTCTTGATGGCTAACGCCAAAGCTTACCTGCCGCTATAGAGCGCCGTGGAATAGCGGTCAGGTGCAGCGATTTGTTAGCTGAATTTCTCACTAATCATTTTTCTTACTATCGCTTCTGAACGAAAAACGTGAACAATAAGTTTTGTATTTTTCCCCAAAACCCACCTGCAAGTCTTTTTCTTCGCCTCTTACCGCAAATATATCTATCAGGAAAGCAATATCGAACATTGTTTGGTTGCGGCTAAAGGCCATATTATAATATATATCACAAAATATATCTTCTGTCAAGGTGATTTAAACAAGGCATAAAAAAAGGCTAAACTGAGGTCCGCGCTTTACCTCAGTTTAGCCTTGAGGAATATGTAGACATGAGAAATACTATTGAAGTTTCGAGTTAACTTAAAGTAGTACAGGGAGGAAAACTACTTTAACTAACTTTTACCTTCTAATTACTATATCGGCAGAATCAGCCTAAAACTTGAGGGAAAAATGTAAGTGGTCAGCCACAAAGACACTAAGACACAAAAATAGAGCAGTAGAGCAGTAGCGCAGTAGTTAAAGACTTTTCTGAAAGTTCCAGAACTTCTGCTCTATTGCTCTAATGTTCTCTACGACACATACTTTTTAATAAGTAGCCCATTAAAATTGATTAAAAACCAGACTCCTTTTTACCACGAAGACACAAAGAGACTAAATTCATAAATAATTTTCTCTTCGTGTCTTTGTGCCTTGGTGGCTGAACGGTTACGGAAAAATTAGCAGGCTATCGAATTATAGACAGCTTACCTTTGATCGTTCCCTTCGGACTGTCAATTACGTAGATGTAGATACCACTGGTAACTTCCCTGCCTCCCTCATTTTCAACCCCTTCCCAGACAATATCGCCGCCTTCTCCAGCCAGGGTTTTGATCAGTTGGCCGGCCTGGCTGTAAATCTTGATCCGGCCTCCTTTGGTCAGAAGACTTCCCTGGAAAGTGATCCTATTGGCGCCTGTTCCTACGTATAAAGGATTGGGAAAGACAGCCACGGCTGCTTCTTTCTCTGTCGGTATCTCTACGTCTTCACTTTCTGAATAATTAGAATCCCCGCAGATATTGACTGCCCTGATCCGATATCGGTAAGTGTCAGGCTCTAGGTGGGTATCGGTGTAAGTGGTAGTATTGGCCGAAACAGTAGCTATCCGGGAGTAGCTGCGGCCATCGACCTTCCTTTCGATCTCAAAGCCGGTTTCATTATCTGAGTTATCGGCCCAGGTAAGGATGATTTCTCTCTCAACGCCTATGCCGGCAGAAAGGTTAGTCGGGGAAGCAGGTGGATAGCAGGTGCAAATCTCATTAGAAGGATCGGATGTCCCCACCTCATTTATGGCCCTGATCCGGTAACAGTAATAATTGTTCAGCCGGATGTCCTCATCCCGGTAGGTAGTCACCCCGGCGCCTACCTGAGCCAGCTCAGTGTAATCCTCAAGTGGGCCAATTCTGCTTTTTCTCCATCGTTCAATGACAAAGCCGGTTTCAAAGTGGGAGTTATCTCTCCAGGACAACTCGGCCACTGTATCCGAAAGTGAAGAAAACTTCAAATCATCCGGCGGCTCAGGGGTTAAACAGCACTGCGGGAAACAGACCTGGTTGGAATAAGGTGAATCACCTTGCTCTCCCCTGGCCTTGACCTGATAACAATAGCTCAGATCGGTCCGGAGATCGGAATCACAATAGGTTGTAACGTTAGCAGATACAGTCGTTTCAATCGTAGCTCCATCCTGAACCCGTCTAATGACAAAACCAGTTTCTTCTCTTGAATTATCCTGCCAGGCAAGGCAGACCCTTGTTCTGGAAATGGTCTCAAGGGAAAGATCAGTGGGGGCGACAAGCACCGAACCTGTTCCCAGGGATGGGTGAATATCCCGGAGAGACTCACTGGTTAATTGTTTCTCCTCTCCATTTACCAGGTAAATATCCCAGTTTCCATTCCGATAAGAGGAGAAGCCGATCTTGAAGTAGTTTTTGTCAGGAGAAAAAGCAGGAGAGACATCATCCAATCCGTTGTGGGTTATTTGCTTAAGATCATCGCCGTCAAGGGATATGGTATATATTTCATAGTCCCCATCACTATTAGAGGAAAAGGCGATCCGGTCACCTTGGGGTGAGAAGCAAGGCTGCTGGTCATCGGCCGGATGAGTGGTCACCTGCTTGAGGCCAAGGCCATCAGCCCCGATCGTGTAAATATCCCCTTTGGAAGAGAAGGCAATCTGATGGCCATCCGGGGATACCCAGGGGTGGGAAGCGCCTCCTATCTCTTGAGTCACGAGTTGATCCACTCCACCATCAATATCCATCGCATAAATTTTCCCTTCAGAGACAAAGAGGATCCGGTCACCATCCGGGAAAAATGAAGGCTCTCGATCCTGGGTGGTATTATGGGTCAACTGCCTGAGTCCTGTCCCGTCAATATTTATGAGATATATTTCCAGATCACCGTCCCGGTCAGAAGAGAAAACAAGCCGGCTTCCATCAGGAGATATATTCGGTTCCCAGTCTATCCCTGGAGAAGTGACCAGCGCTACTCGGCTGCTTCCATCCTCATTTAGGAGATAGATGTCATACTCGTTGTCTTCACCTGAGGCGAAGGCAATCTTAAGGGGAGAGGGAGGTGGAGGCTCCGGGGTGGCCGCAGAGATAGAATTCGAGTAAGAGGAATCACCGCCGGTCTCGTTCCAGGCCTTGACTCGGTAATAATAGGTGGTGCCAGGAGAAAGACCGGTGTCTGAGTAGGTAGTTGTATCACGAGGGACAACGGCCATCTGGCTCCAGGTTCCGGTTATCCCTGTCTTTCGTTCGATCTTGAAGCCGTCTTCATTCAGGGAATTATCCTGCCAGGCAAGGTTGATCTGACGGCTTGAGACCGCCTCAGCCATCAGGTTATCCGGATCAATGGGAGGAAAAAGCCTGGTGACCAAACAGGCCTCATTATAAGAAGAGTCCCCTCTTTCATTGTAGGCCAAGACACGATAACAATAAGTTGTCTCCGACGCCAGGCCGGAGTCAAGATAGATTTTTGTCCCGGCCCTGACCAGAGCGATGGTATCAAAATCATCAGCCGTGCCTGTCCTTCGTTCAATCCTGAAGCCTGTCTCGTTATCCGAGTTATCATCCCAGCTCAGCCTGATAGAAGAGCTGGTTATTTCTGAACCCCTCATATTACTGGGAGCGGCCGGAGGGATATCCAAGGTAGTGGCCTTAGCCGGATTGGAGTAACCAGAGATGCCCTCCAGGTTGTAGGCCCAAACCCGGTAATAGTAAGTAGTCTTAGGGGCAAGGGCCGGGTCGGTATAAGTAGTAGTGTTGGCTGTGGGTATTATCTTTACTAAAGAATAGTCTGCCTCACCCTCCTGACGTCTTTCTACTTTAAAACCAAGTTCATTATCAGAATTGTCTGTCCAGTCGAGCCGAATCTGAGCGCCTGAAAGGGTCACGGCTTCTAAATTATCCGGCGCTGCGGGCAAGAGGTCACCCGGCGTCGCACAGGCCTCATCTGAAGGGGCTGAGGTCGTATATAAATTGTAGGCCCTGACCCGATAACAGTAAGTGTTTTCACGCTCGACCTCAGAATCTAAATAAGTGGTTACTGTGGCCGGTAATTCTGTTATTTGGATATAATCGCCCGTATTGATCTGCCTCTCGATTTTAAATCCGGTCTTATCATCAGAAATGGTCTCCCAGGAGAGATAGATAAGATTATTTGCCCTGGCCTCTACCCGGAGATTATACGGGGCAGAGATGATGCCAATTATATTAACCCGGGCCAGGATGACCGCATCAACCGGGATAACCTGGTCTGAAGTATTCGTTAGCATAAAGCCTGATAGTTCTAATTGGCTGGTGGTCGAAGAGGTGCCAGTGGATTTAAGGTCTACTTTAGCCAAAGAACCAGCCCCATTTACGCCATCCAGTCCAGGGATGTTCATTACGACCCTGTAATTGCCAGGCGACAAAAGGTTCCCTATCGGCGTGGCCGAAGCCGTCAGATCCCCCGGACGGGGCGGACCTGATACCTCAAAAACAAGTGGATCAAAGCCCAGGTTGAACTCAACCGTATTGAGGTCCTCAATCTCGGTAATCTCCACGGAAACCTCAAAGGTCTCACCCGCCTGGACATCAGCCGGCGCCACTACCTTAACGACGGTTCCCATGGCCGGAATGTTTACCTCTACCTCATTAGAATAGCTTGAGTCCCCGAACTGATTATATGCCCTCACCCGATAATAGGAAGTAGCCCCCGGCTCAATATTCAAATCAGAATAGGTCTCGGTAGTGGCCAGGACAGTTCCTATCAGGGAGTAGCTTCCCCCTTTGGGCTTTTTTTCGATCTTAAACCCGGTCTCGTTATCGGAATTATCCTGCCACTCCAGATCGACCGAAGCGCTTTCCACGACCGTGGCCCTCAGGTGAGTAGGCGGTGAGGGAGGAGTATCCCAGGTAGCGGCCGCCGCCTCTTTGGAATAGGCTGAATCTCCCATCTGATTATAGGCCCTCACCCGGTAGGAGTAAGCAGCATTGGGGCTGAGGCCGCTGTCAAAATAAGTCTCGGTATTGGCCGGGACAGCGGCTATCTCGGCGTAAGTTTCTCCCCGGCCCTTTCTCTCGATTCTAAAACCGGTCTCATTATCAGAATTATCCTGCCAGGTGAGATTAATGGAGTGGCTGGATGAGGCCACGGCCTTCAGGTCAGCCGGAGGGGCGGGTGGTATATCCGGGCTGGTAACCACAGCCTCCTTGGAATAAACAGAAAAACCCATAAGGTTATAAGCCCTAACGCGGTAATAGTAAACAGTATCCGGTTCAAAAACCCAAAAGTCAGTATAGGTCCTGGTATTGGCCGAAACATCGCCTATCAGGAAGTAGCCTTCCCCTTGCTTTTTCCTCTCGATCTTAAAACCGGTCTCGTTATTGGAATTATCCTGCCAGGTGAGATTGATCATACTGCTGGTTAAAACTGTGGCCGCCAAATTAGTTGGGGGGGAGGGTGGAACATCCCAGGTAGCCGCCCAGGTTTCATTGGAATAGTCTGAGGAGCCGTGGGGATTGGAGGCCCTGACCCGGTAGTAGTAAGTAGTGTTCGGGCTGAGGCCGCTAAGGTCAGAGTAAGTCTCGGTATTAGCCGGGACAATGCCTATCCGGGAGTAGCTTCCCCCTTCGGGCCTTCTCTCGATCTCAAAACCGGTCTCATTATCCGAGCGGTCGCTCCAGGTCATCTCGATCTGATCACTGGATACAGGCCAGGCTACGAGCTGCCCTGGAGGCAAAATTAGCGGGCCAGTGATAAAAACCAGGTCCGAGGGGATGGAATCAGGCCTTATCTCCTCGCCTGAAGAATCTCCCAGAAAATAAGCCGAAAGTCCTATTTGACTGGATCCTCCAGAATAGCCAATGGCCTTAAACCTTATTCGGGCCAGCTCCCCACCTCCGGTGACCTCATTTCTTAGCACGGCCTGAAGGCGATTATTGAGGATATTAAGGCTCGGATGGGCCGAAGATATCATGTCCCCGGCCTCAAGGGAGATGAGCTGGAGGATATTGGCATTATAATTTACAATGAGGAATACCGTCTTTAAATCTTGCACCCAGCTCACCTCAAGAGTAGCTTCAAATTCAGTTCCGGGAGCGACCGCCTCAGGCGCTTTAACTTCCAGGATAAACAGGGGAAGGGTAGTGGCCTGGGCCTGGTTAGAATAGTCAGAATCACCCGCAAAGTTATAGGCCCTGACCCGGTAGTAATAGGTGGTCTCTGGATCAAGACTATCATCCTGATATGAAACCAGATTGGCCGGGACCATAGCTATCAGAGAGAACCCCCCGCCCTCACTGTGCCGTTCGATCTTAAAGCCATTCTCATTATCCGAGTTATCTGTCCATCCCAAATCAATCTGGTGGCTTGATACCGGGCGGGCCGTCAGGTTGACCGGGGCCTGGGGCGCCACGTCTCTGGTAGAGGCACAGACCGCCTTTGACCAGTCTGATTTACCATCGCTGTTGGAGGCCCTCACCTGGTAGCAGTAAATGGCCTCCGGAGAGAGCCCCGTATCTTCATATCCGGTCGTATTGGCAGGGGTAGTGTGGATCAAGTGATAATCTCCGTGGTCAAGTTCCTTCCGGTATATCTCGAACCCCGATTCATTATCGGAATTGTCGCGCCATGAGACCCAGATCCGGCTCGTGGAGGTAACTTCCAGATTTAGGTGGTCAGGCGGAGCGGGTATATCAAGAATCCGGGGTTCAATCTTTACGGGAGCCGGAATGACGGGCTCCGGGACTACTATTAACTGACCGGTGATATCGCCTAAGTCAAGATCCGCCAGACCGATTTCCCCCTCAGCCGGGGCAGAACCAATGGCCTCAAATTCCATCTCTACCACGACCCCGCTTCCCGTGAAACGGCCGGGATCGGGAATAAGGAGATACCTATTAGCCGTCAGGGTGGAATTAAGTAGCGCCATTGCCTCGCCTGGAGCCGCCGAGATAAACCGAAAGAGGTCAGGGTCAAAATCCGGAGAAAAATAGACGGACTTCAAGTCAATCACCGAGGTTACTTGCAGGGCGACCTTGAAGGTATCTCCTTGGGTCACCGTTGGCGGGGCATTGATCAGGACTCTCAACGATCCCAGGGTGGCGGCGGAAGCCTCGTTGGAGTAAGCTGAATCAGCCAGAAGATTATAAGCCCTGATGCGGTAGAAATAGGTGGTTTCAGGACTAAGCCCCTCATCCAGATAAGTGGTTATATCAGTCCCGGCTATGGCTATCTGCTGATAGGCTTCCCCTGTCTTTTTTCTTTCTATCTTAAAGCCTATTTCATCGGTCGAATTATCCTGCCAGGAAAGCTCAATCCGGTCGGTGGCCATAGCCTTAGCCGTAAGATCGGTCGGGGGTGAGGGGCCGGTGGGAATGGTGACGCTGATATAATCGGTTCTGGTTTGGGTATCACTGCCACAGGGACCGGTGGCGGTCAGACTCACGGTAAAAGTTCCGGGATCAGTGTAAGTATGGAATGGATTCTGACTGGTTGAAGTCTGACCATCCCCGAAGTCCCAGGACCAAGCGGTAACGTTGCCAGCCGAAAGATCGGTAAAGGTAACCACTAAAGGTTGGTAGCCACTGGTAGGCGTGGCTGTAAAGTTAGCTTTAACCGCATCTACGGTTAGATATTGCGTCCTGGTATTTGTCCCACAGGCGCCGGTGACGGTCAAGGTTACAGGATAGGTGGCGGTAGAGGTGTAGGTGTGGGATGGATTCCGCTCTTGACTGCTCTGGCCGTCCCCAAAATTCCAGAACCAGGAAATAATATCGCCGGTAGAATTATCGGTAAAGATGAGGCCCGATCCTGAGCAAGGAGTAGTGGAACTAAGGGTGAACTCAGCCGAGACAGAGGGCATGACCGTAATATAATTGGTTTTGGTCTTAGTATCGCTTCCACAGGCGCCGGTTACCGTCAGACTTACGGTATAACGGGCGGCAGTAGTGTAGATATGAGACGGATGCGGCGTTGTGCCCCTGCTGCCATCCCCAAAGTCCCATGCCCAGGAGGTGATGCTGCCGGTGGAATTATCGGTAAAGGCGGCACTCGATCCGGCACATAGACTGGTAGTGTCGGCGATAAAGTCGGCTAAGACAGCGGAGACCACCGTGATATAGTTGGCCTTGGTCTCGGTATCAGCGCCACAGGGGCCGGTTACCGTCAGACTTACGGTATAACTGCCGGCCGTCGTGTAAGTATGAGACGGATGCTGGGTTGAACTGGTCTGTCCATCCCCGAAATTCCATAAGCGGGAGGTAATGTTGCCTGTGGAATGGTCGGTAAAGGCGATGCTTGATCCGACACAGGGGTTGGTGGCATCCACGGTAAAGCTGGCTGAAGGAGTCGGGCTTACCGTGATGTAATTGGTTTTAGTCTCGGTGTCGGTGTTACAGTGGCCGGTTACGGTCAGGCTTACGGTGTAGGTGCCGGCGGCGCTGTAAGTATGAGATGGATTCCGGGTCAGACTGGTGTCTCCATCTCCAAAATCCCATAACCAGGCAGTAACCGTCCCCAGAGAGCGATCGGTAAAAGCCAGGGACTGACCGAGGCAGGGAGCCGTAAAATTGACCGAAAAATCGGCGGTTACTCCGGCCAGGACCGTAATAAAATTGGTCCTGGATTCAGTGTCGCTTCCGCAGGGACCGGTTACGGTCAGGCTTACCGGGTAGGTGTCAGCCGTGGTGTAAGTATGAGACGGATGCTGAGCCGTGCTGGTGCCTCCATCCCCAAAGTCCCACCACCAGGAGGTAATGGTCCCCAGAGAGCTATCAGTAAAAGCCACCTCTGATCCGACACATGGGGTAGTGTTGCCGGCGGTAAAGTCGGCGGTAGGGGAAGGCACCACCGTGATATGGCTGGTTTTGGTTTCGGTATCGGTTCCACAGGGCCCGGCTACGGTTAGACTAACGGTGTAGGCGCCCGCTGTGTGGTAGGTATGAGATGGATTTTGAGTCGTCGAGGTCTGGCCATCCCCAAAATTCCATAAGCGGGAGGTGATGCTGCCCGTGGAATTGTCAGTAAAGATCACCTCTGATCCAACACAGGGGCTGGTGGAACTAACTACAAATCCGGCTGAAGGAGGAGCAACCACCGTAATATAATCGGTTTTGGTTTGGGTATCACTCCCGCAGGAGCCGGTCACGGTCAGAACTACGGTGTAAGTGCCGGCAGCAGAATAGATATGAGACGGATGCTGGGCGGTGCTGGTGCCACCATCCCCAAAGGTCCACCGCCAGGAAGTGATACTGCCGGCGGACTTGTCGGTAAAGCCGATTTCTGAGCCGGCACACGAGCTGGTGAGACTGGCCTTAAAGGAAGCTGTAGGCAAAGAGACCACCGTAATATAGCCGGTTTTGGTTTTGGTATTGTTTCCGCAGGGACCGGTCACGGTCAGGGCTACGGTGTAAGTGCCGGCAGCAGAGTAGGTATGAGACGGATGTTGGGCGGTGCTGGTTCCCCCATCACCAAAGTCCCAGGACCAGGAGGTGATACGGCCGGTGGATGTGTCAGTAAAGGCAAGACCTGAACCGGCACAGGCCGTCGTAGAGCTGACCGTAAAATCAGCCGCCGGCGTATCAATTACCGTAATATAGTTGGTCTTTGTCTGGGTATCGCTCCCGCAGGGGCCGGTAACATTTAGACTTACTGAGTAGGTGCCTGGCGTGGTGTAGGTATGTAATGGATTCGAATCTGAGATGGTCTGGCCGTCTCCAAAATTCCACCACCAGGAGATGATACTGCCCGTGGAAGTGTCAGTAAAGGTAAGGGCTGAGCCTACACATGGACTGGTAGAGCTGACCGTAAAATCAGCCGCCGGAAGAGCCGCCACGGTGATATAATTAGTCTTTGTCTCGGTATTACTCCCGCAAGGACCAGTAACCTTCAGACTTACTGAGTATGTGCCTAGCGTGGTGTAAGTATGTAATGGATTCGAATCCGAGCTGGTCTGTCCATCCCCAAAATTCCATAGCCATGAGGTAATGGTTCCGGTGGAGGCCTCGGTAAAACTCACCGTTGAGCCGGCGCAAAGGCTGGTGGAATCCGCCCGGAAATCGGCCTTCAGTCCGGCGGTGATATAGTTGGCCTTAGTTTTGGTATCGCTTCCACATGGGCCGGCCACGGTCAGAGAAACGGGATAGATACCAACCGTAGTGTAGGTGTGAGATGGATTCGAATCCGAGCCGGTCCCCCCATCTCCAAAGTTCCAAGACCAAGAAATGATCGTGCCAGTGGAGCTGTCAGTAAAGGTAACCGCCTGGGTAAGACAGGGGCTGGTGGAGTCGGCGGTAAAGTCAGCCGTGATAGGCACATTGGGCGCCACGGTGATGTAACCGGCTTTAGTGTCAGAATCAGAGCCGCAGGGGCTAGTGACCGTCAAGGAAACAGTGTAAGTGCCGCTATCAGTGTAAGTATGCCCTGGATTCTGAACCGGGCTGGTCTGGCCGTCTCCAAAGTCCCACCACCAGCCGGTGATGGTGCCGATAGAGGTGTCCGTAAAATTCACACTTGAGCCGGCGCAGGCGGTTAATGGGCTCGCCGAGAAACCGGCCTTTATTCCGACCGTGATGTAGTTGGTCTTTGTTTTAGTATTGCTCCCGCAGGGACCGGTCACGGTCAGGCTTACCGTGTAGATGCCGGCGGTGGTGTAGGTATAAGATGGATTTTGAGCCGTGCTGGCGCCTATTCCGTCCCCGAAATCCCATAACCGCGAAGTAATGTCACCGGTAGACTGGTCAGTAAAGGTGACCGGGGCGTTAACACAGGGGGTGGTATTGTTGACCGTAAAGTCGGCTAAAGGGGCTAAAACTACGTTGATATAGTCCGTCTTTGTTTCCGTATCAACGCCGCAATCTCCGGTTACAGTTAGGCTTACCGAGTGAGGGCCGGTATCAGTGTAAGTATGAGATGGACTCTGGGCCGCACTGGTATCCCCATCTCCGAACTCCCATAACCAGGAGGTGATGTAGCCGGTAGAATGGTCAGTGAAGGTAACAGGAAAGCCCGCACAGGGGGTGGTGGGGCTGGCCGTAAAGCCAGCTACCGGCGCTGTCCCTACGGTGATGTAGTTATTCTTTGTCTCGGAATCGCTGGTGCAAGACCCTGTCACGGTTAGAATCACGGTATAGTTGCCTGCCGCCGGGTAAGCGTAGGCAGGGTTCTGAACCGTGGTGTCCGAAGTTCCATTACCATCAAAGTCCCACGACCAGGAAATAGCGCCGGTAGAATGGTCAGTGAAGCTGACGGCTGAGCCAACACAGGGGGTGGTATCGTCGGCGGTAAAATCAGCCGAGGGAGAAGGGATTACCGTGATATAGTTGGCCTTGGTTTCGCTGTCGGTGCCACAGTCTCCAGTCACCGTAAGGGTTACCGTATATGTCCCTGAGGCAGAATAAGCATAGGACGGATTTTGAACCGTGGTGTCTGGGTTTCCATCACCATCAAGGTCCCATAACCAGGCAGTGATATTAGTGCCACTGGAGCTATCGGTGAAGTTGATTGACTCAGAAGGACAGGGAGTAGTATCACTGACCGTAAAGTCAGCCGACGGAGGTATGCAGATGGAAACCGTGGCATCAAATACAGCGCCAGGTATAATGGACTGGCCGGAACTATCTCCTAAATCTATAATCTTGGAGGTGCCGGGAGGGGGGGAAAGTTTTATGTCGCTCTGGGGGGTGCCGATGACTTTAAAATCTACTTCAGCTAAGGGGCCTGTGCCTGTTACCGGCATGGTACATGGTGTAGCTGAACATTTAATTAAGGCCAGCATCCAACCGGCCCCATTATCGTAATTAGACATGGCCACATCGTAGTAATGACCTACCCCCGTTATCAGGCTTCCGGCCCTGACATAATTAGTGTCGGATGAGACCACCTGAAGCACCGCCGGATCAAAGACCAATTTAAACCTGACCTTGATCAAATCAACTACCGAATCACCCGCTTCATCTATCTTCACCCTGGCGGTAAAGGTATCGCCCAAGTTTACCGTAGCCGGGGCCTCCACCCTCACCCCAATGATGGCCTCAGCCAGAACCGGTGTCAGGACAAGAAACATGCCTATGACCAGAACCATCTGGATCGCCTTTTTCTTAAATTCTCCCATATTTACGTTTCCTATTTATTTGATTTAGACACCATCACCTTTGAAATGAGTTCTTTGCTTGGACTTCTGTCATTTTTCGACAAAGCAGAGGCTACAAATACATTGGTGTCAAACACTGCTCTGATCAACACAGGATTATTATTCGGTAATTTCTGCTTCATTCAAGGCGACTCCACGGCGTATTGCATCCTGTCTAATTTCTTCGATAAGTGTCTCTAAATGAGTGAAAATAGCTTCTCGTGAGACACCCATTTTTTTCAAATTCTGGGCGCGTTCTTTTGCTAAGGCCACAATTTCTGTTGGACTTAATTGCTTTTCTTCAGAGGGAACAGGGTCAATGAAAGTCACCAATACCTTAACAGGTTTTGATACTAATACCGACTCAAAAATCTTTACCTCTTCATTTTCGTAAATACCTTCTATAGTCTTATACATCCTACATTCCGCACCTCTTGGAGTGCGAAATTCTATTTTCTTCCGACTATTCAAGAACGCTCGACAGTTAAAGGTTCTCCGTAAGCCATTACTATTGTTGACTTTTGCACAGCCGGTCTCCCTCCAGGATAAGTGCCCTATTTTGAATGGGTTAGGCTCTAAAGTACGCAAGAACTTTTAACTCTCGAGAAGAACGTATATAGTTTACTTGTAACCGTTCAGTCCTTTTTTGTCGTAAGGGAAGAGGAGGTAGTAGAGAGAGCGGATAATGTGCTCATGATAATTGCGTTGCCAAAAACGCCCACGAAACCGCGGCCAGTCGAGAGTTCTAACGC